>DASYDW010000064.1 GCA_036499395.1 Pirellulales bacterium | reverse complement strand
CAAGTTTCGTACGCCCACAGCAGATAGGGACCGACCTGTCTCACGACGGTCTGAACCCAGCTCACGTACCACTTTCATTGGCGAACAGCCAAACCCTTGGGAGCTTCTTCACCCCCAGGATGTGATGAGCCGACATCGAGGTGCCAAACCGCTTCGCCGCTATGGACGCTCGGAAGCGATAAGCCTGTTATCCCCAGAGTACCTTTTGTCTGATGAGCGATAACCCTTCCACACGGGATTACCGGATCACTAAGCCCTACTTTCGTATCTGCTCGACTTATAAGTCTCGCAGTTAAGCACCCTTCTACCTTTGCGCTCGAAGCCTGATTGCCAACCAGGCTGAGGGTACCTTTGGACTCCTCCGTTACTCTTTCGGAGGAGACCGCCCCAGTCAAACTGCCCAACTGAAACTGTTCCCCGCCCGGTTTCACGGGAATCGGGGTTAGAACTAAAACACCTCCAGGGTGGTATTTCAAGGATGGCTCCACGAGCACTGGCGTGCCCGCTTCAAAGCCTCCCACCTATCCTACACAAGAAATATCTCAGCCCAATATCAGCCTACAGTAAAGGTTCACGGGGTCTTTCCGTCTTACTGCGGGAACGTGGCATCTTCACCACGGCTACAATTTCACCGGGTCACTGGTTGAGACAGTGCTTCAGTCGTTACGCCATTCATGCAGGTCGGAACTTACCCGACAAGGAACTTCGCTACCTTAGGACCGTCATAGTTACGGCCGCCGTTTACCGGGGCTTCGGTTGAGAGCTTCGCCTTGCGGCTAACCCGCTTCCTTAACCTACCGGCACCGGGCAGGCGTCAGACTCTATACATCCTCTTGCGAGTTCGCAGAGTCCTGTGTTTTTGATAAACAGTCGCTGAAGCCGATTTACTGTGACCCCCAATGGCTCTAAACCTTCGGGGGCACCCCTTATCGCGAACTTACGGGGCCAATTTGCAGAGTTCCTTAACCAGTGTTCTCCCGAGCGCCTTAGACTTCTCGTCTCGCCTACCTGTGTCAGTTTTAGTACGGTCACTTGAGTTTCAACCCTTAGGAGCTTTTCTTGGACGTCCCGCTGATGACTTCCCGAACATAAATGCGGTCGAGACAATCCGCCGGCTTGTGGGGGCGGATTTACCTTTCCCCCACCGGCTGATAGGCTACGGACGTTTCTAATCGTACCGCTCACCTTTGAGACGCCGTCCCTCCATCGGTCCACTCAAGTGGCGCAGGAATGTTGACCTGCTATCCATCGTCTACGCCTTTCGGCCTCGACTAAGGTACCGGCTAACCCTGGGCGGATTTACCTTCCCCAGGAAACCTTAGGCTTTCGGCGAGCAGGATTCTCACCTGCTTTATCGTTACTCATTCCGGCATAATCACCTGTAGGCCCCGACACCGCTCCTTACGGTACGGCTCGTATCTGGCCTACAGCGCTCTCCTACCAATGCATAAACCCGAAGGTTTATGTATTCCACTGCTTCGGTGTAGAACTTACTCCCGATCATTATCGGCGCAGAATTGCTCGACTAGTAAGCTGTTACGCACTTTTTAAATGGTGGCTGCTTCTAAGCCAACATCCTAGCTGTCATTGCAACTCAACTTCCTTAGTGACTGAGTTCTACTTCGGGACCTTAGCAGATGGTCTGGGTTGTTTCCCTCTCGACCGCGAAGCTTATCCCTCGCGGACTGACTCCTGAGATAGTCGCAACGGTATTCGGAGTTTGGTTCAGCAGAGTAGTCTGGAAGGACCCTCAAGCCGATTCAGTATCTCTACCCCCGTTGCGTAGTGGCTCAAGGCTAGCCCTAAAGCTATTTCGGAGAGAACGAGCTATCTCTGCGCTTGATTAGACTTTCACTCCTCCCCACAAGTCATCCCCTCGGTTTTCAACCCAAGTGGGTTCGGTCCTCCACGCGGTATAACCCGCGGTTCAACCTGCTCATGGGTAGTTCGTGCAGTTTCGCGTCTACCACCAGCGACCAATTGTCGCCCTATTCAGACTCGGTTTCCCTCTGGCTTCGGTCCTTAAGACCTTAACCGAGCCGCTGACGGTAACTCGCCGGATCATTATGCAAAAGGCACGCCGTCACACATCCCCTTGCGGGTATAGTGCTCCGACCGCTTGTAGGCACATGGTTTCAGGTTCAGTATCCT
The DNA here is from genome assembly GCA_036499395.1 of Pirellulales bacterium. Lineage (NCBI taxonomy): Bacteria > Pseudomonadati > Planctomycetota > Planctomycetia > Pirellulales > Pirellulales bacterium. The sequence goes on along the minus strand of DASYDW010000064.1, from coordinate 222,878 downwards.
CCCCTAACAGGGGTTCTTCCCATCTTTCAGTCGCCCTACTGAGTTCGCTATCGGTCGTCAGGTAGTATTTAGCCTTACGGGATGGTCCCCGTAGATTCAGTCGGGGTTCCACGTGACCCGACCTACTCAGGTACTCCTCGGGAGGCTGCTCGTTTTCGCGTACGGGACTGTCACCCGCTATGGTCCAACTTTCCAGATGGTTCCGCTAACAAGCCGCTTTGTAACTCCCATGTGAGAAGCCCTACAACCCCGCGAAGGAAAACCTTCGCGGTTTGGGCTATTTCCCGTTCGCTCGCCGCTACTGAGGAAATCGATTTTTCTTTCTTTTCCTGCGGTTACTGAGATGTTTCAGTTCGCCGCGTTGGCTGCGTACACCTATGAATTCAGTGCACGCCAGTTCGGGAATCCCGGGATCAACACTCGTTTGACAGTTTCCCCGGGCTTTTCGCAGTCTTCCACGCCCTTCAAAGCCTCCTGACGCCAAGACATCCCCCATGTGCCCTTAGTAGCTTGACCACATAGATCCAAAACTCTCCCCAACGCTCCAACGACCTGCCGAAGCAAGCCACCGATTCGAGAGGAAAAGCGTCAGATCGGTCAACTACATTGATCCACCAAACCGCTCCAAGCGCTGGAACGATTTGACGATCAGTAACGATTCGATCTTTTACGGCCAACTTCGTAATTCGACTGCGGGCAAGCCCGTCGCCGCATCACTCTGCAGGCCGTCTACTAAGTGCCGTGAGAACCAGCCGACGCGTCGTTAGACACGTTGGCTGACTCTTATTAAGAATGCCACTTTTCCACAACCAAATTGTCAAAGATCGCCGAAGCACAAAACCCGTCGTGCGATTAACGCACTTCAGGCCCCACACTTCGCTGTCGGTTGGACAGAGGCTCGCCCCGCTGGAAGCAAACAGAAATCTCTGCTGCGAATCCCCGGAACTGGCCTCTAGCCAGCCGCCCTTTGAGCCCCGTCGTCGCGTCGCGACAACTCTTGGCTCTCACCTCTCACCTCTCACTGTCTCCCCTTCACCCTCATGGGGAAAGGGCGAGTATACTGATTCATCTCCAGGGCATCAAGGCACCCTGGGAATAAGTTTTCGGAATTTCTTTCGGGCCGCGGAATCCTCGATCGCCATTCGACAGATGCTGCTCCGCACGCTCGAAAAACAGGTCTGATCGGACCATCCTTCCAAGCTACGACCGGCCCCGCTCGTTGGGACGCTTGGCGAACTCTCTTCTACGAGAAGGCGGACCTACGGTTCGCGCAGGCTCGCAAAAAACTCTTATCGGCATTCGCCAGCGCTCTCGATCAGTTTGCGTCGAAGCTGGTGCGGTGCGAGCGAGTTACCGTCAGGCGATCTGCCACAACGGATACGCCACCTGGCCTGGATGGTCGACACGCGCTTTCACCACGGTTTTTCCAGCCGTGATGTAAATCGTGCGACCGTCGGTACCGCCGAAGGCGAGATTCGTGATGACGTCTTCGTAGATCGGGATGCGTCCCAAGAGCTTTCCTTCAGGAGAAATGATGTAAACGCCAGGTAGCACATCTGAAGTTTCGTGCGGACCACGCGCCGCCATTACTCCGGCCGCGACATAGAGATTGCCCGCCATATCCAGGCGCATTCCGTCGCCGCCACGCCCGGGCGCGAAATCGTAGATCAGCCGTTGGTTGTGCGGGTTGCCCGCGCTATCGAGGTCGAAGCCCCAGACTTTGCGATTGCCCTGTTCGGTCGGGCAACTGTCGATGACGTACAGCCTTTTGCTGTCCTGTGTCACGGCAATCCCGTTCGGACGATCGATGGCCGGTTGCACAAGGATGCGCGTCACGCGACCGTCGTGGTCGATGCGGTACACCCCCTCTTCGCGCATCTCCATCAGCGAACGATCGGCGTAGCAGGGGTCCGTGAAATAAATTCGGCCCTGACCGTCAACGCAGACGTCATTCGGGGAGTTGTATCGCACACCGTCGTACTGATCGGTCAACACTTCGTATTGGCCGGATACCAGGTTCGTGCGCGTGACGCGGCGGCCGCCCCCCGGTCCGAATTCTGCCCCCTCGCAATGATAGAGCCTTCCTTGCTGGTCGAATGTCTGGCCATTGGTGCGATAGCTGGGCTCGCGAAAAACCGACAGCGTGCCATCGGCGGCCAGCTTCATGATGCGATTGTTGATAATGTCCGAGAAATAGACATTTTCGTCGGCGTCCACGGCTGGTCCCTCGGTGAAAGCCAGGCAAACGACCGTTTTCAGGTGCGATTCCGCAGCAGCCGCAGGGAGCGGGACTTCTTCGTACTTCATGGTGTGGTTTTTGAACTTTGTTCTCGGCGGGTTTCCCTAACTCAGTGCCCGCGTATTCTGCGCGACGTTCGTGCAATGAGCTAGCTCAGCGCTCATTTTCCTGGGGGGCATCCCGTCGGCCGGTCGGCACGCGGGAATCGTCTACAGAGAGCCACGCCACAACCGCATTGACGCTAGCAAACCGTTTCCCCTAGACTCCTCGCCGCGCGATTCACGATATAGCGCGCCGTGCGGCGCGAATCTCTCTATTGATTCAGGAGTCTGGGCGGTGATACGTCGACTCCCCATAGTCCTATGGGTGGCATTTTTCGCGATTTCGACGGCAGCCGTCTGCGCTGACGAACCGTCGAAGGACGACGACGCCACGATCGCGGCGCCGCCGGCCACGGCAAAGCCGCGCCCGGCTCCTGTCCGCGCCCCCCGTCCAACGGATAATGCAAAGAAAGCTGCGCCTCGAACGCCAGACGTCGAGGTGAAACGAGCTTCAGCCTCGCTGCCGACCGGTCGCCGCCCGGATCCGAAGCAGAATCTGATACCCACGCCGGCCGATCAGAAACATGCCGAGGCCGCGGTCCGCGCATTGGGGGCCGAAATCGATTTGGTGCAAACGCCGACCGGCAAACAACTGCGCGCCGTGCGCTGGCACGGCGGCGACGAAGGGCTCGAGCAATTGCAGAACCTGCCAGGGCTGTTATGGCTCGACCTGGAAGGAACCAAAGTCACGGACGCCGCGATGGCGAAGGTGGGATTGCTGACGCAACTCGAAGGGTTAAAGCTTGGCCACACGCGCATCACCGACCGTGGGGTCGCGTATCTACGCACGCTGCGTGTGCTCGAAGGTCTTTCCATTCCCGGCACGAAGATCACGGCCGCGGGGCTCGATCATTTGGCGACGCTCTCCCAATTGCGAATGCTAAACCTCGCGTCGACCAAGGTCGGCGACCGGGGGCTCGAGAAGCTGAAACGGCACCGGCACCTCGACGAATTGAATCTCAACGACGCAGGCATCACCAACGCCGGACTGGCGCATCTAAAAACGCTGGTTCGGCTGCGCACGCTGCAACTGGCGTCGAACGAGATCACCGACGAGGGATTGGCTCACCTCCGCAACACACCGCAAATCGAAAACCTGTGGCTCGGCGAAACGAAGATCGGGGACGCCGGGCTCAAGTATTTGCAACTGGTGCCTCGGCTCAAGCATTTGCACATCAATGGCACCGCGATCACGGACGCGGGCGTCAGTCAGTTGGTGGGAATCCGGGGTCTTGTATGGCTTGACGTTTCACACACGGCGATCAGCGATGAGGGGTTGGCGCAGATCGCCACCATGTCACGACTCGAGATGCTGGTCGTCAGCGGTACGAAAATCACCAACGTAGGCGCCAATCAGTTGGTGTCGCTCGAACATCTGGGCTTTCTTGCGCTGGCTGGCACGGAGATCGACGATACCGCGCTTCCGGCCGTGGCGCGTCTGAAGGGGCTGGAAGTCCTCGACCTGGACGGTACCGCGGTGAGCGATGCCGGGCTGCCTACTCTGGCCCAGATTCCCATGTTGCACTCGCTGAGCCTGCAAGAAACTGCCGTAACTCCGCAGGCCATCACGGCCACGTTTCGTTCTCGCCCCAAGCTGACAGTGATTCGCTAACGCTGGTTTCCGGCGAAGTTCGCGCATCGGCTGGCCAAGGCTCTCTTGGCGTCTCACGATGACTTCGCCTTGCATCGATGAGGGCGATCGGGCAGCATGAATGTGCCCGAACACCTTGCCCCCCTCCCCGCAACGAGCCCCGCCGTGCCTGATTCGTTACCCGTAAGCATCGCTCGTTCGCTGCTGGCAACTCCGCTGCGGCCTATTTGGTCGGTTGTCATCTCGTTGGGCATCGTTGCGACGGCTACTGGCGAGGACTGGCCGCAATTCCGCGGGCCCGACGGGCAGGGGCATTCCAACGAGCGCGGCTTGCCGATCGAGTGGAGCGAGACGCAAAACGTGGCCTGGAAGCAGCCGATCGAAGGACTTGGCTGGTCGTCGCCGACAATCGTGGCGGGACAAATCTGGCTGACGACGGCGAACACCGAACAGGGCACGCTGCAGGCCGTGCGTCTCGACGCGAAGAGCGGGCAAGAGATTTCCTATTTCGAAGTCTTTCGCAAAGACGACCTCGGCCCCATTCACAACAAGAACAGCCACGCGTCGCCGACGCCGATCATTGAAGGGGACCGGGTCTATGTGCATTTCGGCGCGCACGGCACCGCTTGTTTGTCGACCGCCGGCGAGGTCCTGTGGCGCAACGAAGACCTGAAATACGATCACCGGCACGGACCAGCCGGTTCGCCGGTGATCTTTGGCGAACTGTTGATAATCAGTTGCGACGGGACCGATAAGCAGTTCGTCGTGGCCCTGGACAAAAAAACTGGTCAGACGCGCTGGCAGACCGATCGCACCGGACGAATGGCTTACTCGACGCCGCTGGTGATCGATGTCGAAGGGCAGAAGCAACTCGTCAGCCCAGGCGGCGACCAGGTGGTGAGTTACGCTCCGGATACGGGCAAGGAAATCTGGCGCTTTCGCTACGACGGCTACTCGGTTGTGCCACGGCCGGTATTTGGACATGGCCTCGTGTTCGTCAGCTCGGCTTACGACTCGCCGGTGTTGTACGCGATTCGATTGCCGGGCACAGGGGACATCACCGAGACGGCAGCTGCCTGGTCGATGCGGCGTGGCGCGCCGAATAACCCGTCGCCCGTGCTCGTGGGAGACGAACTTTATATCGTCAGCGATCTCGGCATTGCCACGTGCGTCGACGCCGAGACCGGCGAACAGCATTGGCAGACTCGTTTGGGAGGCGGGTTCTCGGCGTCTCTACTCGAGGCCGAGGGGAACATCTACTTCACCAACGAAGAAGGCCTGACGACGGTCATGGCGGCGGACAAGTCGTCGAAGAAGCTGGCAACGAATCAGGTCGAAGGGCGCACGCTCGCTTCACTGGCCACGACCGACGGCGCTATCTTCTTGCGAACGGACAAGGCGCTCTATCGGATTCAGTCGCCGTAGTGCCGCGATCGGCCGCGGTTACTCGTGCGTTTCGTCATCTTCTAATCGCTCCTGCCGCGTGAGCGACTGCAAGGCCAGCAATACGGTCAGGGCCACGATCGCTAGCGCCCAAACGATGCCCAAGACCAGCCCCAGCCGCTCGAAGGCCACGGCTCCGGCGGCGTCTTCTAGAGCAGCCAACAGGCGCGCGACCGTTAAAATCAGCACGATCGCGATGGGCAGAAACAACGTGCCCGCCAGCAGCCAGAGTATGATGCGTCGCAAATCGGGTAGCAAACGAACTCTCCCGTGGGATGTGACGCAGTTTCTGCGATCTGACCGGCCGAGGGTTTACGCGGTTCGGCGAGCGCCAGGGGCGCTTTGAGGGTCATTCTGCGAGCCTGCCCCCCAGCCTGTCAATGCACCGGGGGGCCGAAAGGGGCATGGCCAATTGCATTGACTCATGCGTTGGGCAGGGGACAATTGGGGAAGTTCTGTGCTTGGCCGCTTGACGAGCAAAGGTCGACGGCAAGTTCGCGGCCGGAGTGCATTTGCGAGCCGTTCGCTCAAGGCATCGCGGTAACTCGCGGCAAGCGACGCTCCCTTCGCGAGCAGCACAATAAAACTTTCGGCGCAGTTAGGACCAGGAACAGAAGAGCCTGCGCATGACACGATCTACCCTTCTACGTAGTGGCGCTATCACTTTCTTTTGCTGCTCGATCGTAATGGCTTGCGCCAGCGCTGCGCATGCTGCGCGAATCGTCATGAAAGACGGGCGCATCATCGAAGGCAACCTGATCGAGCTGGCCAGCATCTCGAATAAACCCTTGAAGCCGAAGGCCGAGGGTGCCCCTTCCCCCAAGTTAATCGTGCTTTCCGACGATGGCCTGCGCCGCACGTATGTCTACCAGCACCAGATCGAGAGCGTGCTGGAGGGAAGCACCGGCGACCCGCCTGAGCGCTTTCTGTTGAAGGATCAGCGCGTTGTCCGCGAAGGGGGGCGGCGCATTCAGGCGCTGGGCCAAATGAAGCGCATTTCGCCGTTCGACGAATGGGGAAGGCGCACGATCGAAATGCTCACCGATAAGGGGAACGTAACGATCTTCCAGGGAATCAGCGAGATTACGCCCAACTGGACGCGTGTCGAAGGATTGAGTCTGCGGGATGCCACGCCCTATCAGTGGGATCAGCGCATCGCGACCACTTCACTGACGCCTGATTTGCTGGCCAAGATCCTGGCCCGGCAGATCAATCCGAAAGTCATCGACCAGCGTCTGAAGATCGTGCGATTGTACCTGCAGATGGATCGCTACCAGGAGGCGCAGGCCGAACTCGCGCAGATCATCAAGGATTTTCCGGAGCACGCCGAGCAATTCAAACGGACCGAGCGCGAGCTGACGCAACGCGCCGCGCAACGCATGCTGACCGAAATCCAGGTCCGTCGCGACGCCGGGCAGCATCAATTCGCCATCACCTGGTTGGGCAACTTCCCGCACGACGGCGTGGCCGGCGAGATTCTGCAAAAGGTCAAGCAGACCACCGAAGGCTATCAAAACGAGATTGCGCGCGGCAAACGCGTAGTGGCGAAGATCGAAGAGCTGCTGGCGCTGATCGCGGATACGAAGATGCGAGAGAAGATTCGTCCGATCTATGAAGAGATCGCGGCCGAGTTGAATCTGAACACGCTGGATCGCATGAGCGCTTTCGAGCAATCGATGGACGACGAGTCGATGGATGCCGAAGAAAAGCTGGCCCTGGCCTGCAGCGGATGGCTGATGGGGAGCAACGATTCGATACGCAAGTTGCCGGTCGCGGCGTCGCTGTTCTCCGTCCGCAAAAAAGTCCGCGAGTACCTGGAAGAGCCGCAAAAGCCGACACGGACCGAGATCCTAGACAGTCTGGCATCCGAGGAAGGGGCCACGGTCGAATATGTCACGCACCTGGTGGCCATCATGCTGCCGACGCGGAAAACGCCCGACCCCAACCCAAAAACGCCGGGCTTTCACGAGATCATGATCGACAGCATCGACGACGAGCCGCCGATTACGTATTACGTGCAACTTCCCCCCGAATACGATCCTCATCGGATCTATCCCACGATTCTGACGCTCAACGGCAGCGGCTCGACCCCCCAGGAGCAGATCGACTGGTGGGCCGGCGCGATGGATGCGGACGGCGGTCGCCTGGGACAAGCCGGAAGGTACGGATACATCGTCATTGCGCCGGCCTGGGCCAAAGAGCAACAAGGGAGCTACGGCTACACGCTGCACGAGCATTTGAGTGTGCTGCACACCCTTCGCGACGCCTGTCGACGGTTTGCCATCGACACGGATCGCGTCTTCCTGTCAGGGCATTCGATTGGCGGTGATGCGGCGTGGGACATCGGATTGGCTCATCCCGATCTGTGGGCCGGCGTGATTCCGATCGTGGCCGTGGCCGACAAGTATGTGAAACATTACTGGGACGAGTGCAAGTTCGTTCCGCTGTACGTGATCGAAGGCGAGATGGACGGCGATAAAATCGCCCGCATGGCCTCGATGTTTGATAAGTGGCTGACCACGGCGGGCATGAACTTCACCCTCGTCGAATTTCAGGGGCGCGGGCATGAGCACTTCTCGGACGAGGTGTTACGGCTGTTCGATTGGATGGGGCGATTGAAACGCGACTTCGCCCGCAAGAGCTTCACCGGTTACACGATGCGCCCGTGGGATAACTTCTTCTGGTGGGTCGAGGTGGGGGACTTGCCGCAAAAGACGTTGGTCGATCCCTCGGACTGGCCGCCGGCTTCCGGCACGCGCGCGGCGGAAACGACAGCCAAGGTCAACGCGAACAACGGAGTGCATGTCAAAACGGGCGCCGATCGAGTGACGGTTTGGCTCTCGCCCGAGGTGGTGGACTTCAAGCGCAAGATCACGGTTTCGATCGGTGGCCGGGCTGTGAAGTTGACGGGCGACTTGGAACCAAGCCTGAGCGTGTTGCTGGAGGACGTGCGCACGCGCGTCGCCCGGTTGCATCCCTTCTGGGCGAAGGTGGAAACGCCGGGCGGACGCGTGAACGTGGCGGGGCGCAAGTAGCGTTCAGTAACGGCCGCCACAGTATGCGGATTCGCTTAGCCGCGAATCCACTCCGCAATCTGGCAATTTCCCGCGGTACGAGCGGCCGTCATTCTTTTCGCGCCCGTTCCGCGCCGGGCAAGCACGCGGCTTGAGGAAATGTGAAAAGATTCCCCCTGTGCAGGTTCTCCGGCGAACCCCAATTACGGGCTGACGGGTATTTGGCGAAACGCCACCCGTGGGGGTAAATAATCCGTTATTTTCTCGCCGGAGAGCTATTTTGCGCGTACAAATTAGGAGATAGGAGCGGCGCGCGCAAACATCGGGAGGGTTGTTCGATGCGATCTCGACACATGATATGGTCTACGGCGCTGGCGAGCGTCGCGTTACTGAGCGTGGGGCAAATCGTGTACGCACATGGCGGTGGTGGCGGCGGCGGTGGACATGGCGGGGGGGGCGGCGGCCATGGTGGTGGATTCGGTGGCGGGCATGGCGGAGGCTTCGGCGGGGGCCACAGCGGCTTTAGCGGCGGGCATGGTGGATTTGGCGGCGGCTATGGCGGATACGGAGGTTTCGGCGGCGGACACAGCGGGTTTTACGGTGGAGGTGGAATCAATTCGCCGGGTATGCACAGCGGCTCTTCCGCGGGGCATATCGGGGGAAGCAATCTCGGCGGCATGCATCACGGCAATCTGGGGGGCGCCAGTGGGCTGAACGGCTCGCGCGGCATAACGCATAGCGCACCCTCGCACATCAACCAGTCGGTTCTCAGCAATAGTGGCGGCCATCACGGCACGAATGGAAACCTGAATTCCGCAATGGGCGGCAGTCGGGGCGTCGGTTCGGCCACGCACGCCGGCAACCATCTGACCTCACTGAGCCATTCCGCGGGCGCCGCCGGTCAAGGCGCTCACCAGTCGCAGTTCCTCTCCAATCACGGTGCGCACAACTCGGGCTTTCGTGGGACAAACAATCTCCACAACGGCAACGTCCATAACGGCAACCTTGCGAACCATTTGCACAACGGAAACCACAACGGCAATTGGAACCATAACAATTGGAACCACAATAACTGGAACCGGAATAATGGCTTTTTCTCGCCGTTCTTCTTCGGCGGGTTTTGGCCGTGGTGGGGGGGCTTTGGATACAACAATTGGTGGTACGGTCGCAATTGGGGTTGGCCGTACTGGTACGGCTATGGCTACCCGTTCTTTGGCTATCCGTTCCTAGGGATGTACGGCCTCTATGGTGGGTACGGCTACGGGGGCGGAGGGTACGGCTACGGGTATGGCTCCGGCTATCCCTACTACGCCTACAACGCCTACGGTACGGACGAATTAGCTGATGCCGGCCAGCAAGCAGCCCCCGATCAGGCCGCACAAGGACAGATCGGCGAGTTCGCCGCGGCGGGCGAAACCGATTTCAAGGCCGGTAGCTATGACAACGCGGTGCGCGATTGGCGCCACGCGCTGCTCGACGATCCATCGAATGGCACGCTGGTGCTAATGTTCGCTCAGGCTCTGTTTGCCACTGGCAAATTCGACGAAGCGGCAGGCGCCGTGCAACAGGGACTGGCCATGTTGCCCCAGGATCAGTGGGGTGTGGTCGTGAAGAACTACACCGAGCTGTATCCCAAGGTGGGTGAATACACCAAGCAGCTACGAGTGCTTGAGAAGGCCGTCAAAGATCAGCCTGACTCGCCGGCGCTCCGCTTCTTGGTTGGTTACCACTATGGTTACCTCGGCTATCCGCAGGATGCCATGAAGCAGTTGGAAAAGGCCAAGGCCCTGGCACCGCAGGATGTGCTGACCAGCAAGCTGCTCGGTCAGTTCTCAGGCAATGGCAACGATGCCGACAAGCCTGACGGCAACGCCGAGGCGGAGTTGCCACCGCAGGCGAAGGCCGATTTGCCGAAGTTCTAAGGCTGCGGGTGAAGCTTTTGAAGATGAAAAGCCGTGCGACTGGGATCAAACCTGGTCGCGCGGCTTTTTTTGCGCGCGGGTGTCTTTCGCAGTTCGCGCGGCGGGCTGTTAGCAGCCAGCCATAGGGCAAAAATTACTGAGAATGCTTGCAAGTATCTGAAGTGCGCGGGACCTCAGAATCGAGCGGCGCAAGAAGCCCCGCGGCGCAAAAAGAAAGCCGCCAAGGCGGTTAGGGACGCCTGGCGGCTATGGCTGCAACTCGTGGGGGAGGGCCGCTACGGGGATAGAGGCCAATGCAGCCACTTCGGATGCTACCGAGTGACGATCCCCCATCACAATATGCCGATAGGCATAGCGACAAAGTGCCACCTAAAACCTGGATGAACCCTTGGCCCTCGTAACTCCTTACAAGCAAGCCAGTGGTGGCATTTCGCACTGTCTTCAGCGCGAGCGAAAGATAACTGTCAGGATTTGGCAAGCACAGAATTCGCAAGCAATTTCGTGGCTACAAATCCTGCCGGACGTCGAGCTACGGATTGTCCTTGCGGAACAGGAATCCGACGACGATCCAACCATCTTCCTCGGTCGAGGCGTACGTTCCGCCGGTGCCCAGGTAACGTCGGGCCACCTGATAGTCGGGGAGCTTGCTGCCATCGAGCTCGGCCTTGCGCACGGCCCCGTCGGCCTGCTCTTCCTGAGCCGAACGGATGATCTGCGCCAGAATCGTCTCAGACTCGGGCAGCTTGCCGGCTTTGAACAAGTCGTAAGTGATGCGGAACTGCTCATCAGCGCGGGTGAAGTTGCGCACGCACACTTCCGTGGCGCCGAGCTTCTTCAACTCGTCGTTGACGCGCTTGTATTCGCCGTCGTTTTCCAGCCGATCGCTCGCGTCCGTACCGCCGAGCACTTTCTCCAGGAAATCGACGTGTGACGCGACAAACAAGTGCCCACGCGCCACGGCGACAGCCGCATTGGGAAGCTGAACCGACTCTTCCCCCTCTTCGCCGAGCTTGGCGCGCAACCGCTCGCCGGTGGGTTTCTCGTCTTTGACCTTGCCTTTCTCGTCAGTCGCATCCGAAACTACGACTCCGAGCGCCGCGGGGGCGTTGGCCGAGATCTCGTCAGGTCGTTCGACCACGACGGCCGCGACGGCATCGTCCTCGGCCTTCATCTCCCAGATTACGTAGTTCTTGAAGACTCGCTTGATGACATTCTGATCCGTCTCGAGCGACTTTTGCACGGCCGCGGCCAGCGCTGCTTCATTCGTCGTTTCGACAGCAAAGACAAAACGCTCGCTGCTGGGGGTAATCGGCAGTTTGTAATCGGTGACGACGACCGCCCGATTCCCCAAATGGCCGACCAAGTCCTTGCGGATGTCGATGCCTGGGCCGTTCGGATCGTCGCGAACGCTGTCGATCGTGTCGTCGAAGGTTCCTTCGGATCCCTCGCCGAATAGCTCGTCAAAGAGCGTGCTGAACTTCTCGAATGCGGTTTTGATTTCCCAATTCAGGGTGGTGAAGGTCACGACATCGCGCGAAATCCAGTCCGGCGGATTCGTCGGCGCGGTGTTCGGGAAAGCAAGCATGCCCATCGCCTTTTCGTAGGGCTTGGGGGCATAGACCGCGGTGCGATGCAGAACTTCGTACTCGCCGTGCGACACATTCACGAAGCCGCCGACGCCTTGAATGGCGCCGAAGCCTTCGTTGCGCAACATGTTGACGTTCTTCTGTCGCTTCTCGTTATCGCCGGCCCGAACCGCGGCCACCGCCAGCGGGTCGATGTACCAGCGAGCGTCAGGGTGAAGCTCGCCGGCAGCCGTTGCCAACCGCTTCATGACGTGTTGATAAGGGGTCAGCGTCGACAGACTGCTGTCGTCTTTGCCCCCCAAGCGAGCGATCAGGTCCGTGAGGGCATCCACGCCATCCGCGCCAGCCAACAAGCCATCTTTGAGGAAATACGCCACGCGACGGGCCTCTTGACGATCTTCCTTGGCAGGCAGGTCGTAGATCGTGACCGCGACGCCACCGATCGTTTTCTGGCTCTTCTTGGCCTTTTCCTTGAGCAGATTTTTGTCAGCCTTTTCCAGGGCCTCTTTCGCCTTCACTTCGTTATTCGTGACATCGACCAGGACGATCATTGCCGAGCGTCCCCCGGCTGTACCGACAAGGGCGCCGCTCAATTCTCCGCTGGCGATGCCGCGCAGGTCATCGATCGAGAGGCCGATCTTCTGATGATTTGTCAGCCACTTGCTCTCCAACTGCTTGCGCAGATCCTCGGTGAACGGCTTCATCACCGGGTCTTCGAACAGTTGGTGGAGTTGCGTCTTTTCCCAGTTGGCCGTCAATTGCGGCGCGTTGGGGACAGAGAAATACGCCTTAGTGGAATTGGGATACAGCGTATCGGCGGCTGGCACCGCGGCCACGGCGGCTCCCCAGGGAGCCAGTATCAAACTCGCCACGGCCAATAGCCACGTTGCAGAACGAATGAGCACAGTCACCTCCTCGCTGAATTTCCGCCTCAATTGGCCCGACGCCGACTCCGCGAATCATCGCCATCGGAATCGAGTCAAAGGTTCCGGATTTTACCGTTTAGGCAATTTTCATGCCAGCACATGGGCTGCGCAGTTTAGAAAAACTGAGAAAGGCCGAGAGGTGCCTCGAAAAAGTGCTCACTCCGTTAGCTGACGGCCGAACGGCCGCGCTTTGACCCCGCCTGAAGCCCGGAGACACCTTACGTCACTTCCTCGGAATAAAAGTCTCCTTCGCTTGACTATTCTCTAATCGATTTCGCTGCGCCACGAAAAAGCCTCGCTATATGGCGTGTGTTCGCTGAATGCACATCACGGGCCGATAGACGGCGGAAACATGCTGCTACATAATCCGCGCTATGCGCGATTATAAAAACGAAGGACTGACCCACGATCCCTTACATGGCTACATACCATTTACGCAAGGGGCGATAGCCGGCGAGGTGGCAGAGCGGCAGTTCATCGACCATCCCTGGCTGCAGAGACTGCGTCAAATACATCAACTGCAAACGGCGTGGTGGGTTTTTCCCGCCGCGGAACACACTCGTTTCCAGCATGTCGTAGGCGTGATGCATGTAGCTAGCCGTGCCGTGGCTGCCCTATTTGAAAGCCTGGCCGAAGTCTGCCCCGAAGTGCCGAGCCGTGGATACGTCGAGTCGCTGATGCGATTGGCCGGGTTACTTCACGACGTCGGGCACGGGCCGTTCGGCCATTTTTTCGATGCCCACTTTCTGGCCCGTTTCGGGCACACGCACGAGACGATCGGCGGACGGATCATTTGCAACGAATTGGGGGACCTGATTCGCGGGGTACGCCGCAATCCCCACAGCCGCTTGCGCGACGACGAACAGCTCGACCCGGCGCAGGTGGCCTACCTGATCACCCGCCCGCGATCTGGTCCCGGCAATGAAAACGACGAGGCACCGCGCTGGCTGCGGTTTCTGCGCAGTCTGTTTTGCGGACTGTACACCGTCGACAACATGGATTTCGTGCTCCGCGATGCCTACATGTCCGGTTTTTCGACCAAGTCCTTCGACCTCGATCGGCTGCTGCATTACAGTTTTTTCAGCGAATCGGGGCTGACGATCTACGCCCGGGGCGTTCCGGCACTCGTGCGCTTCGTGGCAGCGCGGGCAGAGCTGTTTCGCTCGATTTATTTCCATCGCACGGTGCGGGCGATCGATCTGACACTGGCCGATCTGTTCGCCGAAAGCGGGTCGTACATCTTTCCGGGCGATCCTTTGACTCACCTGGACAAATACCAAAGGTTCACCGAGTGGTCGCTGCTGGTGGACGTGGCTCGTTGGTCGGAAAGCAACGATCCGCGGCAAAGGGCGCTGGGGGATCGCTGGCGCGACCTGGTCGCGCGCCGGTTGCATTGGCGGATGGCCTGCGAGCGGACTGTATTCTTCGACCCACAGACCGGCGAACAGGGGAGCATCTTCAGCCGGCCGGAATTTTTCGAGCAAGCGTTGCGCGAGGCACTACCGCAAGAGTTGCGCGACATGCCGCTGCGTGTCGACCTGGCACGACATGTCAATCGACCCGGCACGCGCGGCCCCGCGGCGGGGCAGAATTACTTGTACGACGACGCCCGGGGCAAACCACGACCGCTGGCCGATAGCGAACTGTTCCGACAGGTGCCATTCAGCTACCGCATCTGCCGAGTATATAGCGAAACGCACGAGCACGACGCTGTGCTGGCCAAAGCGCTTGATACGCTCGTCGGGCCGAGCGCGGTGGATGACACGACGAATATGTAGTTGCAGAAGTGCCGGCCTACGCTGCTTGCCATCCTATGGAGAAACCGAGACGGCCCTCCGCGCCGGTGGAGATTCGGCGTCCGATTCCGCAGTTTCTCTTTTAACAATTGGACTCGAGGTTTCTAGGAAGCATGCTCTTTACGGAACGCGCCATAGCAACTGTGGCATACGCGTGCGCATGCGGCATCCAAGCACCGAATCTGGACATGGCGACTCTTAAGGCGGCGTTGAAAAGGGACTATGTTCGCTGCGGCATTGCCAGCGGACCACATCACGCCGAGGAACTGTTCCGCGACATTGAGCGACAAGGGGCGGCGCTTGCGGTACAGAAGCGTCCGTAGCCGTCTCTCCAGGACGGAATCATTCTTCTGCACGAAGTCTGGTAGTCCTCACCGCTCGTGGTGATCTGTAAAGGCACCACCATTTCATGAAACGCGCGATTCGCCGCTTCGCGTATTCATTTAGGCTCATAGTCGTTGTCGCTTGCGGCTCCAGAGACGCGAATGAGCTACGTCGCTCAATCGACAAACAACTAATCCCATAACCCAAGAGAGAAGGATGATCGAGTTTTGGATCCATTTCGTTGTGTGGCTCTTGATCGATTTGGTTCGGGAGATGTCTAGCGTCGGTTGCTAGAAGACATCGAAAAGTGCGATGGTCGCGTGAACTGGTTGTCGTTGAATGGATGAGTTGTCCGCAAGGCAAAAGGAGAGTTTGAAATGTCGATGTTGTTGGCCGAATTCGTGATCGAGATTTTGCTCCAAATTATTTTCTTCGGTCTCGGGTCCATTACTGCAGTTTAGGGCCGAGTGGGCGCCCAGCGGGAGCGTGCCCGCTGGGGAATGTCGAAGTGTTTTTGTGCGATCAGGTTTTTTCGAATCGATGCGCGTCGCTTGCGGATGTCGGCGCAGCATTAACCGGTAATCCGCAATTTCAAAAAAGGAGCTTTCAATGTCCCCGCTCCAACTTCTGTTGCATGCAGCCGTTGAGCTGATCCTGGACTACCTCAACGACGCTCCCAAGGGGCAGTAGTAACTCCGGTGCTCGCGCGGTGGAACCAGGCTACCGCGCGAGCCATTTTAAACCCGAGGAATTCGAACATAGGAAGGGAAATGCCCATGCGAGGCACGCGACCAATGCAACTCCTGTGCGCACTTCTGGGCACAGCCATCGGCGCACCATCCATCTATTATCTGTCGCTTCCGCCGTCGGAGCGAAGTGCGATGGGTAGTCGGGCCAGCCATCTGGCCCAGGGTCTCTATGGCAGGTCGGTGGACGCTCTGAATTATTTCGAGGTCCGCGAAGTCCAGAGATTGATTCGGGATCAATTCAACTAGTTGTTGAGTGGTCCGGCGGCGTGTGTCGCCGGTCGGTGTCGGTCACAGGTGACGATCGGAAAAAAAGGAGAGCCGCATGGCTATGAAACTGCAAGAAGTCAATCCGGCGACGTTGAAACGAACACATCAACTTCGCAAAAGCATTCCGAAGGAAGAGGGAACTGCGGCAATTGAGAGTGTGAAGGCCAATGGGCTATTGCATCTCCCTTACATCGATTCGCAAGGCGAATTGATTGCCGGCGATGTGCTCGCTTGGGCGGCGCAGAAGGCCGGCGAAGAGGTGATACCGGTGCTGGTCGACGAGACTGCGATCACAGAAGAAGAAGCCTTAAGGGCGCAACTCGGTGAAGACGCACAGTACATTCCGCTCAAAGTGACGGACCGGGCTCGGGGATTCGAGCGTCTGATGGAGCTGAGGAGCTGTACGGCGACGGAAGTTGCTGTCTACGTCCAAACGAGCGATGCGGACGTTACGCGGCACCGTTCGATTTTGACGCTCGAACAACCGTTTCAGGATTTGGCTGACTCAGGAAAGCTTGGGATCAGCAAACTCTACGAGCTTAGCTTGATGTCGTCAGAGGAACGCACGGCGCTACTTCCACAATTGCGCAACGGCGAGTTGACGCGCGCCGACATCGTAGCTGCTCGGAAGCCGGCGAGTGGACCAAAGGACATCGACAGCTCCGCTTCACCCAAGCGTCTTACGGCGGTGCTCGCCGGCTCGCGTTCGGTCACCGTCCAGGCGGATGAGTTGGATCTGGACGCGTTCATCGAAACCGTACGCGAGGTACTCAAACGAGCGCAACGCGCTCAAGCACGCGGGGTTGATCTGCAAGGTTTTGTGCGTGCCCTGCGCGCCGAGACGAAGGCTGCCAAGGTCTAGAGGAGCACTGCGATGTGGCCATTCGGAAAATCGTATTGCTCGAACCTGAGCGCCTCGCTGCTCAATTTTTCAAAGAGCGATCACTTTTGCCTCTCGGATGCGACGGAGGGGTGCCTGGTGCTCGGCGCCACCGGCAGCGGCAAGTCCACAGGTCCGGGGAAATCGCTTGCACGCGCATACCTCTCTGCAGGGATGGGAGGGCTCGTACTCACCGCGAAGGCCGAGGAATGCAAGGTGTGGGAAGACTACTGCCGTGCCACGGGGCGATTGAAGGATTTCTACGTCTTTTCAACACGCGGTCCGTTGCGATTCAATTTTCTTGACTATGAGCTTAAGCGGCGAGGACCGGGCGCCGGGCTTACGGAGAACATTGTCCATCTGTTCTGCGAGATGCTGGAGGTGGCCGAGCGACAGTCGGGGCAGGCCGGAAGAGCCGATGAAGGCTATTTTCGGCGGGCCAACCGTCAATTGCTACGCAACGTCGTCGATTTGCTGGTCATGGCGAAAGGACGAGTGTCCGTTCCGGAGCTGTACCAGGCCGTAATATCGGCACCGACTTCCCTGGCGCAACGGGATTCAAACGAATGGAAGAAAACGTCCTTTTGCTTCCAGTGTCTGCGTGAAGGCGACGCGCAGCCAAAGTCTGCTTCTCGCGCGCACGATTTTGCAATCGTCGCCGACTATTTCTTTGTCGAGTATCCAGCACTTTCGTCGCGGACTAGAAGCGTAGTCGTTAGCACCTTCACCAGCATGGTCGATGTGATCCAGCGAGGAGTGCTGGCGCAGCTCTTCTGCGGCGAGACGAACATTACCCCGGAAGCGATTGAGGCAGGAGCAGTTTTGGTAATTGGGCTTCCAACCAAGGAATTTGGCGAGGTTGGCCAGTACGCACAAGTGTTGTGGAAGACTGCGTTTCAGAGGTCGATCGAACGGAGGGACATGGCGCGCAATAAGCGGCCCGTTTTTCTTTGGGCTGATGAAGCGCAGTTTGTCACCACAGCCTATGACATGCAGTTCCAGACCACTTGCCGAAGCTCGCGCGTGGCGACCGTCTACCTGACGCAGAACATCAGCAACATGTACGCGGCGCTTGGCGGCAGCGATCAGGGCGAATACCAGGCGAACTCTCTCTTCGCCAATCTCAATACGAAAATCTTCACGGCCAATGGTGATCCTGTCACGAATGAATGGGCGGCAGCGTTGATTGGCAAAAAGCGGCAGTTTCTCACCAATGGGACAAGTTCGACGCTACCGGACGAGGGCGGCAGCGACTTCTGGAGCATGGGCAGGCGCACGCAAACGACGGCTGGAGTCAGTGAGTACGTTGATTTCGAGGTGCAGCCTCGCGAGTTCACGACGCTGCGCCGCGGAGGGCGTGCCAATCGCGGCCAGATCGATTCAATCGTCTTTCAGGGTGGCCGGTTATTCCGTGCAACCGGGCGTACTTGGCTGCCGGTTACCTTCCGTCAATAGGAGCGATGAGACATGAGCGTCGTTGAACGTGGCACAAGTGATCACCGCCGCGGTGGAATGGTTGGCACGCGATGGTTTAACGGACTGTCGCTTCTGATCAACAGTATCGCTGTGTCGATCGAGGTATTCATTCGCCGCGATTTCGGGGGACGGTACATCGGCGCGCAAGCCGTCCTGGCGGCAGTACTGATTCCTGGCTATTGCCAGGCGTGGAGCCCTAACGATGCGTTTCCGATGGTCTGCTTTTATTTCCTGTTCTTGGGCGCCGCTATCGCCAAGGCCATTCGTGGCTATCTGCGAATGCGGCGCGGGCAGAGCGACCACACTCGCTATTCCGGAAGACCGAACGTGCTTACGACGTTTCCGCGGCAGTCGGACGACAAAGCCAAGAAATATGTCGAACCGATGCTTGTGTTCATAGCCGGGATGGTGCTCCTACATCTGACTCCGGCCCTCGCCCTCTATCTATGCGTGGCATCGGCTTGTTTGCACTTGAGTGCATGGGAAACGGAGAAATGGATGCGCAAGCGGGCTTGGGACATGAATGATGCCGTTTGCGAACAGCAAGATATCGCGGAGCGTTTCCGCGGTCTGCGTGGTGAATAGGTCTTAAGTACAGGGAGTTAGCAATGGGTTCAGACGGCAGTGAAAAGTTCGGCGAAGGACATTTGAAGGCAATGGGGCGGCAGGGACTGAATGAGCTTCGGGCCGCGGTTTACACCGGGTCCAACATCGCGCAGCAACCTGAGTATGGCCTGTACGGTACGCCAACCCCCGGTGAGATTGCCGATGCTCGCCGGATCAATGATCGAGATTTTGAGCAAGACGACATTTCGATGGGTGGAGAACAGGACTACGACATCGACTTGGACGGGCCGGACGATCCTGGAATCGATATGGAGTGATGATCATGCATGACAATGATCCTGCCTTGGTGGTAGGAGCTGTGTTGGCAGTAATAGCGATCAGCACCGTTCTTGATTTGCCGCCGTACACCTGGATTGCCCGGTCATATGACCTTGGCGCGTCGATGCTTGGCGCTGGTTGGGAATGGCTGGTGCGGGGCCTGGTCGCGGGTCGCGCCGCGAGCGGGCGCGCGATGCGTCGTGCATGGGAATTTGTCGGCTATGGCATTTCGAAGCACGAATCGCCGTCGGATCAA
Source organism: Pirellulales bacterium (assembly GCA_036499395.1). Lineage (NCBI taxonomy): Bacteria > Pseudomonadati > Planctomycetota > Planctomycetia > Pirellulales > Pirellulales bacterium. Next base: position 203,423 of record DASYDW010000064.1, on the reverse strand, counting down.
GGGGAGTGACGCGATGTCCCTGTCAAACTTGTTTTTCCTAGGGCTATGTTTCGGCATGTACAAGCTCGGGGGCTTCGTGGAACGGAACCCTGGACAGCTTTGGGCATGGTCGAAGTGGTTGTGGAAGTGGATCAATCCGTGAGCGGGTGGCATCATGTACACGGTAAAGAATGTCGCTGAACGGCTTCGCGTATCGCAGGGGACGGTATATGCGGCGATCGCCGATGGGCGGCTGCGATCCTACCGCCTTGGCCGCGGCCGGGGTGCGATTCGCATTTTGGAGGAAGGTGTGCGGAAGTTTCTTGAACAGGCGGCCGTTGAGCCGCCTCCTCCTGCGATTAAGCCGCAGTCGGGCTTCCGGCATCTCAAGCTGCGGTAAGACGGCCTCCGTTATCCGGTATGGCCCTTCATAGCCGTCGCCCGTTGCAGCTCCTCACGTAAGAATCCTGGGTCTTGCTCCAGGTGGCCGTAGACCCGGCTTACCATCCTGGTGTCGGTATGGCCGAGCAGAACGCTCAAGGTCATGCCGGCAACGCGGTTCTTCAGCGCACGCGTGGCAAAGGAGTGCCGGAAGCTGGTCGGGCATGCATCCTCCAGGCCACGGATCGGCAAGGGGATGTCACCTAGCATTTTCCTGGTGAGCTTCCTGGCTGTGATGCAATCCTGGCAGGCGTATCGTCGCTTGCGGCCAAGCTTCTCGTTTTGGGGCACGTGCGGGCCGCGGACAAAGGCAATGGCGGTGCCGTCACAGAACGTGCAGGCCTTGGCAAGCGGCTTGGCCGCCCTCTGAAAGCGAAGGACGATGGCATTGGTCTTCCACGGCTTGCCGTCTCTATTCCGAAAGATCGGGCGGGTGGGATACTTCGCGGCAAGCCTGGCGGTAATGTCCAAGGACGTCGGGGTTAGGTAAATCGTGCGGGGGGTTCGCTTACCCTTGGATTTTTCACGGGGAAAATTCCAGCAGTGATCGGCCTCGTTGAAGTTCGCTGCCTCGACGTGGCGGATTTCCTGAACGCGGCAGCCGGTTTCCCACAGGGTGGTAAAGAGGTCGCGGGCTTCCTCGTCCGCACAGCGAGCGAGGATCTCGCGGAACTGGTCAGGCGTGATGACCGTCTCGCGTGGGCGTTGCTGTGGCTTTTCGATGTCCTTGAGCGGGCTCTTGGGAATGTAGCCTCGTTTCACCGCCCAGTTCATGGCCCGTTGGACGGCACGGATGGCGCCGTAGATGGTATCGGGGGCGAGCCCCTTGTATTGCTCGTCGATCCAGGCGGTGACGTGCCGCTCGCGGAGTTCAAGGAGCTTAAGCCTGGTGCCGATGTGGCGGGCAAACTTGCTCAGGTTCTCGGAATACCAACGGTACGTTCCTGCGGAGCGCCAGTCCTTGACCCAATCGAGGAAGGCCTCAAGCACGGCGCAGACGGTAGCGTCGGCGGTGGCCTCGATGTCTTTGCGCTCGGTCATCAGCCGGTGGTACTCGTCCCACGCGGCGTCCTTGTCAGGTCCCAAGGGAACCTGACGGCGGCCAAGCTGGACGTACCACGATTTCGTGGCTTTGCGAAAGAAGGGCTGCGGCTCGCGCCGTTTACGTGTCTTTTGCATACGACCCTCTCCTAACTCTGCAGTTATCTCTGCAATGCTAGGAGAGAGTCGACGTAAGTCTAGAGCGGGCGAACGGACTCGAACCGTCGACATCCAGCTTGGGAAGCTAGCGCTCTACCAACTGAGCTACGCCCGCATGTTGCAGCCGAATTGCATCGACTACAGGATTCGATTCTAAATCCTGGGCGGGGTGCCGTCTACGCGCCCGCTGGCCTGCTGCAAGACACGGCGAATCGGTAGGACGCGGGAGGAATGCGACATGGCATTCACGCCCAGGCGGTTGCGGACGTTTATTCGTAAATAGAATGCCTTCGATCAGACCTGAATTGCTAACGTGCGCGGCGCTTCACCGCCTTTGATGTCTTGGGCTTTTGCGAGGCGGTCTTCTTTTTAGCCGGCGTTGTTGCGGCCACTTTCACCGTCGCCGCGCCCTTCGTGGTGCGGCGCGTGAAAATTCCTTCCCAACCAGCGGCAAACTTCTTCGTCGAACCCGAGTGCAGCACCGTCATTGCAAACCGACTCCTCAAAAAAATCGAAAGTGAGCCGCGAGGTGAAACAGCTTTTGGAAGACGCTGACCGGCGGCGACGAACGTTCGCCTTGCCTGGGCAAGTTCCGCGCGGTGCGGCTAAAGAACTTCTTTATTATGCACTACAAATGCGGGTGTCTGGCAAGCCACCGACGTGCATTTTTCTTGCGAAAGAGAGTCTGGAATGGGGGCTTCCTAGTGCTGCAGCTTCTTGTATCGGAACCGTTTCGGCTGGTCGGCGTCCAGGCCCAGACGTGTGTGCCGCTGTTCCTCATAGGTCTGGAAATTCCCTTCGCACCAGTGGACGTAACCATCCCCTTCGAACGCCAGAATATGAGTGGCAATCCGGTCCAGGAACCAGCGGTCGTGGCTGATCACGACGACGCAGCCCGCAAAGTTGAGAATCGCTTCTTCAAGCGCCCTCAGGGTGTCGACGTCCAGGTCGTTGGTCGGTTCATCTAGCAGCAAAACATTAGCCCCGCGGCGGAGCAGCTTCGCCAGGTGAACGCGGTTTCGCTCACCGCCGGATAGCTTGCCGACTAGCTTTTGCTGGTCCGTGCCCAAGAAGTTGAACCGCGCGACGTAAGCCCGGGCAGGAACCTTGCGACTGCCGATGTCGAAGTTATCGTAACCGCCGGAAATCTCCTCGAAGACCGTCTTTTCAGGATCGAGGGCGTCCCGATTTTGGTCGACGTAGCCCATTTCGACCGTCGGTCCAACTCGCACGGTTCCAACGTCAGGCTTTTCCGCTTCGACCAGCATACGGAACAACGTCGTCTTGCCGGCGCCATTCGGCCCAATAATGCCGACGATGCCGCCGGCCGGCAGACGCAGGCTCAGGTCATCGATAAGTAACCGGTCGTTGTATCCCTTGCTGACCTTCTCCATGTCGATCACTAATTCGCCGAGATGCTTGCCCGGCGGGATCTGCATTTCGAATTCTTCCTGTCGGTCCTCGTAAGCCTCGGCCGACATCTGCTCGTAGGCCTTGATGCGGGCTTTGCTCTTGGCCTGGCGGGCCCGAGGAGCCATGCGAATCCATTCCAGCTCGCGTGTCAGGGTCTTTTGTCGGGCTGAAGCGGCCTTTTCTTCCAGGACCAATCGCTTTTGCTTTTGCTCGAGCCAGGAGGAGTAATTCCCTTCCCAGGGAATGCCCCGCCCGCGGTCGAGTTCCAGAATCCAGCCCGCCACGTTGTCGAGGAAATAGCGATCGTGCGTGACGGCCACGACTGTGCCAGGGTATTCAGCCAAGTGCCGCTCGAGCCATGCGACACTTTCGGCGTCGAGATGGTTGGTCGGTTCATCCAAGAGCAGCAGGTCGGGCTTTTCGAGCAGCATCTTGCACAACGCCACGCGGCGCCGCTCACCACCTGAAAGCGTGCTGACGTCGGCGTCCCCTGGTGGCAACTGCATCGCGTCCATTGCGATCTCGATCTGCCGGTCGAGTTCCCACGCGTTGACGGCGTCGATCTTGTCCTGCACGCGGGCCTGCTCGGCTAGCAACTTTTCCATGCCAGCGTCGTCCAATGGCTCGGCAAAGCGGGCGTTGATCTCCTCGAACTTTTGCAGCAGTTGCCGCGTTTCGATGACAGCCTGCTCGATATTGCCGCGCACGTCGGTCGAGGGGTCGAGCATTGGCTCCTGTGGCACGTAGCCTACGGTAAAGCCGTCGGTCAGGCGGGACTCGCCGTCGAACTCTTTATCCACGCCGGCCATGATGCGCAGCAGCGTACTTTTGCCCGAGCCGTTGCGCCCGAGCACGCCGATCTTGGCGCCGGGATAGAATGCCAGCCAGACGTCTTTCAGAATTTCGCGCTGGCCGAACTTCTTCGTCAGGCCGGCCATTTGATAGATGTATTGCTTGCTCATAATCTCGTTCGGTTATTGCCAGCGATCGTGATTCAGTTTTGGCGCAATGGACAGTTCATGCGAGGCCCGGGATCGCCATCGCCACGGATTCCGGTCCCCATAGATGCAGTAACTCGTGACTAGCTAGTCTGACGAGCCTATTCCCACTCGATCGTGGCCGGGGGCTTCGAACTGATGTCATAGACCACGCGGTTCACTCCCTTGACCTCGTTAATGATGCGCGTCGAAATTCGCGCCAGCAGGTCATAGGGCAACCGACTCCAATCGGCGGTCATGAAATCTTCGCTATCGATCGAGCGAACGGCGATTGTTTCTTCGTAAGTTCGCGCGTCTCCCATCACGCCTACGCTCTGCACCGGCAGCAACACGGCAAAGGATTGCGACGTTTGCCGGTACAGGCCGGCCTTGCGGATTTCGTCCACCACGATCCAGTCTGCCTCGCGCAATCGGTCCAGCCGCTCGCGAGTGACGGGCCCCAGGCAACGCACCGCCAGGCCGGGGCCAGGAAAGGGATGCCGCCAAACAATTTCATCGGGCAGGCCGAGTTGCGAGCCCAGCCGGCGGACTTCGTCCTTGAACAGGTCGCGCAGCGGCTCGATCAATTCGAAGCTTAAGTCCTCGGGCAACCCACCCACGTTGTGATGCAGCTTGATCGTAGCTGCTGGACCATCGACTGCCGCGCCACTTTCAATGACGTCGGGGTACAGGGTTCCCTGGGCCAAAAACTCGGCCCCTTCGATCTTGGCGGCCTCGTCCGTAAAGCACTCGATGAAGACCCGGCCGATGATCTTACGTTTCTCTTGCGGGTCGCTGACACCAGCCAGGGCGGCGAGGAATCGCTCCTCGCCCTGCACAACATGCAGATCGGTGCGAAAATGTCCCGAGAATTCGCGAATCACGGCGGCCGCTTCGTCCTTGCGCAACAGGCCGTTGTCGACCAGGATGCAGGAGAGTTGGCTGCCGATGGCCTGATATAAAAGCGCGGCGACGACCGACGAATCAACGCCGCCGGATAAACCACAGATCACGCGTCGATTACCGACACGGCGACGGATCGCTTCGATCGACTGCTCGGCGAAATCTCCTAATTGCCAGGCGCCCGTCGTATGGCACACGCGACGCACGAAATTGGCGAGTATTTCGCGCCCTTGCGGCGTGTGCGTCACTTCGGGATGAAACTGCACGCCGTAAACTGGCAGCGTTTTATGCCGCACGGCCGCGATCGCGCAGGTCGACGTGGTCGCCAAGGCTTCGAAATCATCGCTGACCTGAGTGACCTGATCGCCATGACTCATCCAGACTTGCGTATGCCGCGGCAGGCCAGAGAGCAGGTCGGTGTCGTTCGTGATTTCGCAGTTCGCGCGGCCGAACTCGCGGGCCTGGACGCTGTTGACCTTGCCTCCCAGGGCATCGCACGCCAGTTGCATGCCGTAGCAGATGCCCAGCACGGGAATTCCCATCCGAAAAATCTCGGGGTCGCAATGGGGCGCGCCGGGCTCGTAGACACTCGACGGGCCGCCGGAAAGGATGATTCCTTTCGGCGCCAGTTCGCGTAACCGCGCGGGCGTAATGTCGTGCCGGACGATCTCGCAATAGACGTTCTGCTCGCGGACGCGCCGGGCGATCAACTGCGCGTATTGAGCGCCGAAATCGAGGACCAGCACCTTTTCGTCCGTGGTGCTCGCCGGAGCGGCGTTTGCGGGTGCGGTGTCCAAAGCCATGGGCAGCAAAATGACGAGTGTCGGTGGACCCTGGGCGGGAATGGCCGGGGCCCTAAAACGAAAAAAGCCCGACGTTCGCCGGGTGAAACAGAAGATTATAAGATTCCCGCTGGCCATTGAATAGGGTTCGTTGCCGCTTGGCCCGGCACGGCGTTATAGTGCGACTGCGACAAATTACTCGTTTTCAAGAACCGCCTGCCATCGAGAAACCGCGTGCAAATACTTTTGACGAACGACGATGGAATCTACGCGCCTGGATTGGCGGCCCTGGAGCAAGAACTGCGGAAAATGGGGGACGTTACGGTCGTTTCGCCCGCCACCGAACAAAGTGGGGTCGGCCATTCGATCACGTTCCTCAGCCCACTTGTGGTGAAGGAAGTCTTCGAGGGGAATCGCCGGCGGGGCTGGGCGGTCGAGGGGAGCCCGGCCGATTGTGTTAAGTTGGGTATTTTCGAGTTCTGCCCGACGCGGCCGACACTGGTTGTCAGCGGCATCAATGGTGGATTGAATGCCGGCATCAACGTGCTGTATTCGGGCACCGTAGCGGCGGCCATCGAGGGAGCGTTTTTCGGCATTAACAGCATCGCCGTGTCGTTGGAGTTCAACGAGCACGCCGATTTTGACAAGGCGGCGACGCTTGCGGCGAAGGTCATTCAGCAGATCCTCGACCGTAAGGGAGATCGTCCGCAACTCTACAACGTGAATATCCCAACGCCCGCCTTGCAGCAGCCGAAGGGGGTTAAGGTCGTGCCGATGGGTGTCGAGCGGTACGGCGAGCATTTCGAGAAACGCATCGATCCGCGCGGACGCAACTATTACTGGGCCACGAGTGATCCTCCGCCGCGACCCGGTGATCACGAAACGGATTTAACGGCTCTCCTGGCCGGCTATGTGACGGTAACGCCCTTGGATTTCGATCTAACACGACACGATATGTTGGACTCGATGCGCAAGTGGGATTTGAAACTGTAGGGATTCCGCTGTAGGACTTTCCTAGGAAAGACAAGCGGCCGCCTTTCGCCCCCGATCCATCAGAGGAGCTTTCGATGAAGAGCAGTTGGTTGCCGCTGTTGGGCGTTATTTGTTTGGCAATCGGCTGTGGCGAAACGGCACAGCCTAGTGGACCAGCTCCCGCGGCGAGTGCCACGGCTGGTAGCGCTCCGCCGGCGCCAATGCCTCCTGCAATTGTCCCTCCGCCGGCCGCACGTGTTCAAGAAAAAGCGTCCGAGGATCTGACCAAGAAGGGGATCGCGGCCAAGGAAATCGGCAAGGGCGTCCTGGCCACGCCGACGAGCACGTTCCTGCGCATCCAGGACAAGGCGGTGTTTCTGTCCTTGGAGTCAGCGATGAATCTCTACAAGGGAGAGCATGGCGAGTTGCCGAAGACGCATGACGCCTTCATGCGCGACATCATCCAGGCCAACAATATCAAGCTGCCCGAGTTGCCTGACGACAGTCAGTACATCTACATGCCTGACAAGGGAGAATTGATGATCGAGCGTCGGACGATGCAGTAGGCCGGCTCAACGCCTGGCGCCCGTTCGGTCATGCAATTCGTAGTCGGTCATTACCCAAGTTTCCCCCTCGCGGCGGAGGCGAACGATGAACCGGCCGGCGAAATTCTCGTACGGCAGTTCGCCGCGCCGATCACGGCCGTTGATATAGCCCATAAAGTCGGCCTCAGCCGTGGGAGGGCTGACGAGTCGATTGAACTTCACGTCCAGGCGGCTGAACGACGCCTTGCTGATCGTGACTTGCGACATCTCTTGCTTGACACGACTGCGCATCGGCGAGGCCGAATCAATGAAGCGAATCACCGCTTCCGGATCGTTCGCCTCGAGCGCGTGCGCGGCCGCGGTGAGGGTCTCTTCGACAGATTCTTTGTCGGTGACGACCATCCATTCCAGCGCCAGTAATCCTGTCCCTAGTAGCGCCACTCCGACCATCACGGCCAGCAAAATGCCCCGCCCGGTTTTCACCAGCGCGAGCACGAGCAAGGCCTCGACGAGCACGATGGCCACGAGCGTGGGTGTGGGATCTTCGACAAGCCAGCTCATGGGTTTTCTTTCGCGCGACGCCGCGCGCCTCGCCGGGCATCTGCCCTAAGAAATGCAAGCACACCGAGCGCCGCAGCGCCAACGGCCAACAGCAAGGCCAGCACCGCGGCCAGCGGCCCCAGCGTGAATTGGCGAGCTGCCCGAGCATCGAGCTCGCGCGCCGGCGCATCATCCTCGGGAAGTTCGCCCGCTTCATTCCGCGCGATCTGCTCGCGAGAATCATTCATCCGTTCGAGCCGGGCCTGGCGATAGGCGTGCTTCGGCCCGATAACGACGATCGCCATGAGTGCTCCGGCGACGAATAGCACCAACCAGAACCAAGGTGAATCGGTGATAGGCGCGGCTGGGCTCGGCCGAGGAATATTTTCATCCGGGGACATGCCGCATGCCTCCACAGCCAGACGGCGCATGACGAGCCGCGTCACGCTATTCCTTCGCGTTCTGCAGCCAGTGCGTATAAGTCCGGTCCGGTCTCACAGAGGCTGGTTACCGAGACCTACCGCTATGCAAAACGGCTACTAACGCTTGGGGAAGAGCGGGCCGCCGTACACGGCCGCGTCGCCGAGTGCTTCTTCGATCCGCAGCAATTCATTGTACTTAGCCGTGCGATCGGTGCGCGACAGGGAGCCCGTTTTGATCTGCCCTGTGCCCAGGGCCACGGCCAGGTCGGCGATCGTGGCATCCTCGGTCTCACCGCTACGATGGCTGGAAATGCTCGTGTAACCATTGCGATGCGCCATTTGAATCGCCTCGATCGTCTCGGTCAGGGTGCCGATCTGGTTCACCTTGATGAGAATGCTGTTGGCGATGTGCTCGCGAATACCGCGCTCGAGACGCTTCGTGTTGGTTACGAACAAATCGTCTCCCACCAATTGCGTGGTGGCGCCGATCTTTTCGGTCAACAGCTTCCAACCTTCCCAATCGTCCTCGGAGCAGCCGTCCTCGATTGAACAGATGGGATACTTCTTCCGCCAGCCGGCCAGAAATTCGACCATGCCGGCGGCGTCCAATTGCCGGCCATCCATCGTGTACGTTTTTGTTTTGCTATCGAACAGTTCGGTCGCGGCGACGTCCAGGGCGATGAACACCTGCTTCCCGATTTCGTAGCCGGCCTTGCCCACCGCCTCGACGATAACGTCCAAGGCTTCGGTATTGCTCCCCAGGTCGGGTGCGAAGCCCCCTTCATCGCCGACCGCAGTCTTGAAGCCTTTCGCTTGCAAGACTTTCTTCAGCGAGTGAAATATCTCGACGCCACTTCGCAGCGCGTCGCTGAAACGCTCGAAGCCCAGCGGCATGACCATGAATTCCTGCACGTCGACTTTGTTGTCGGCGTGCGCGCCGCCGTTGATGATATTCATCATGGGGGCGGGCAAGACGCGAGCGCCGACGCCGCCCAGGTACCGGTACAGCGGCAGGCCACAATGTTCGGCCGCGGCATGTGCGACTGCCAGGGAAACGCCCAGGATGGCGTTAGCTCCCAGGTTCTTCTTGTTCTCGCTGCCGTCGAGCTCGATCATGCGGTGGTCAATGGCCGTTTGATCGAGCGCGTCTGAGCCGACCAATTCGGCGGCCAGCTTCTCGTTGACGTTCTCGACCGCCTTGGCCACGCCTTTGCCACCGAATTGCTTGTCGCCCGTGTCGCGCAGCTCCCACGCTTCGTGAACGCCGGTGCTGGCGCCGCTAGGGACCGCGGCCCGGCCAAAGGCACCGCCGGCCAATCGCACGTCCACTTCTACGGTCGGATTGCCGCGGCTATCGAGAATCTGGCGGGCATGAATATCAACAATCGTAGAAGGCATGGCTCTGCTCTCCTGGGAATCTTGAGGTTCGGGACAACATCCGACGCGGCGCCGCAGTGACAGGCTCGCAGTCGCGGCAGCAATCGGACGGGCGGCGGTTCGACCGAGGGTCCGCGGGCGTGGACCGTAAACCGCTGGGCGGGCGATTCGTGCGAACGCCATTGTGCGATATGCCCCCCTCTGCGTTCAAGGAGGGGGCGCAGAGCTTTCGGCCGAGCATGCCGGAACGGTCGCTCTGGTACGGGGAACTGGGGCGCAATGCTGACGAACGCGGAAAAAGCAGTCTCCTGGCGAGTGAGACGTGCCTCCGGTACGATTGGTCGGTGCAGCGGCTCTCTCTGGGGGGCCGACTTGCGGACCACCCCTTGATGACCCCCTCAGGCCACGGCCCCACCAGGCCACGACAGTTCGCGATGCCCCACGCTGATCTTGAATCCCACCAGGCAGGAGTGGAACCGCTGCCAGCGAACATCACCAGCGTACAGCCAGGGGGTGGCGTTTGTTACAGCTTGGAACTGGCTTGGGGGCATGTGCGACGATGGTATCTGCGCACCTTCCGCCGCGGTTATGTGGCTCGCATGGCTGCTTTGCGTCAGGGCGACACGACGGGTGCGCCGCACGAGATTCTCGATCCGCGCGATTTGAAATACTGCCGCAATTTATGTACAGCCGCGTGGAGCCCGGCGGACGATCCTTTCGCCTGGCGCGAACGGATCCCGTTTGCCCGATGGGGGTTGGCCGAACTGCAACTGATGGGCTACCCGCTTCTGGCGGGGACCGTGGCGCTGGCTTTGTCACGATTCTGGCCACTCGCGATACCACTTGCCGTGGTTCTATTTCTGATCGTCTATTTCTTCCGCGATCCGCCGCGTCGGATATCGCAAGAACCTGGGCTTATGGTGTCGCCGGCGGATGGCAAGGTTGTCGAAATCGCGCAGCTAGAAAACGATCCGTTCGTGGGAGGGCCGGCGGTAAGAATCGGCCTGTTTCTGTCGATCTTTAACGTCCATTTGAACCGTAGTCCCTGCGATGCGCGGGTGCTATGCTTGAAGTATTCGCCAGGCAAATTCCTGAGTGCGTTGCGCCCCGACAGTGCGTGGGAAAACGAGGCCATGTGGATCGGACTGGAAGATGCCAGCCCCGCGCGACGCAGGTTGGTTGTGCGGCAGATTGCCGGTCAGTTTGCCCGCCGCATCGTGTGCAGCCTGCGACCGGGCGAGTCGGTATCGCGTGGGCATCGTTTCGGCATGATCAAGCTGGGCTCGCGCACCGAGTTGATCCTGCCGGCGACCGAAGGGTTGGAGATCGTGACGCGCATCGGCGAGCGAGTCGTGGCCGGAAGCAGCATCCTGGCCCGCTACAAAGACGCCGAATAAGAACATAAAGTTCCGAGAGTCATTTTGTGGACGGTGCCGGAGGCGCCACCGAATCGAGACACCGAGCATGATGGCACGCATTCGTACCGTGGCGGTTTTGCCAACGATGTTTACGTTGGCCAACCTGGTCTGCGGGTTTTTCGCGATCGTCGTGGCGGCGCGCGTCGACGCGCCGACGTCGAGCGATATTCCGATCGCGTCGCCGCTCGGGACGCGCAGCCCCATGAAGGCGATGCAAGCGCTCGACAAGAACGATCCGACGCACAACGTGATGCTGAGCGGCTGGTTGATCTTCCTGGCCATGCTGTTCGACGCGTTGGACGGGCATGTGGCTCGCTTGTCGAATTGGACGAGCGATTTTGGCGCCCAACTCGACAGCCTGTCCGACCTGGTGACGTTTGGCGTCGCGCCCGCGTTCTTGCTAGTGAAAATGTGTCCCAGCTTTACCTATTTGCACCATGATTGGGCATGGGTGATCGCGGCGTCGTATGTTTCGTGCGCTGCGCTGCGCCTGGCGCGGTTCACGATCGACACGGGCGAAGACGATGACCATTTGCATTTCACTGGGCTCCCCAGCCCGGCCGCCGCGGCCTCGATTGCTGGTTTTGCGATTATGTTTTACACACTCCGCAAGGCGGATAACCCGTTGGTGTTTGCCGAAAGCATCGACTCGGCGCTGCAGACCGTTTTGCCGTTTTTCGCAGCCTTGGTGGCACTGCTGATGGTGTCGCGCATTCCCTATCCTCATCTTGTCAATCAAATGTTCTCCGGTCAGCGCAGCCTGGGACATATCGTTGGGCTGATGTTCGCCACGGTCGCGATCATGGTCATTCGCGGCTATGCGGTGCCGATGGTGTGCTGCGGGTTCGTGGCGATGGGGCCAATACAATACGCCTGGCAGGAATATGTCGATCGCCAGCCGCATAAAGATCCGCTCTTCTGAGCGTTCGCGCGCTAGCGCAAGCATGATTGCGATCGCTCGAATTATTTGCGCCGCATGAAATGAGTTCCGACTCTGTCAACTGCCCTCTGCCTGCTGCCGACTTATTATGTTCACCGGTCTCGTACAATCGCTCGCCGAAGTTGCCAAAGTCGAAGCTCGCGCGCCGGGCCAATTGCTGGTTTTGCGCGCGCCGGAGCAAGCGCCGACGACGCAGTTGGGCGATAGTGTGGCGATCAATGGCTGCTGCCTGACCTGTGTGGCAATCGACGGCGCGTTATTGTCGTTCGAGGCCGGGGCCGAAACGCTGAGTCGTACGAATCTGGGAGAGCTTGCGCCCGGAGATCGGGTTAACGTTGAGCTTTCACTGGCGCTGGGGGACAAACTCGGTGGCCACCTGGTGACGGGGCACGTCGACGCGGTCGGCAAGCTTGAGCGGCGCGACGATGATGCCGACTGGTCGACCTGTTGGTTCGAGTTTCCGCCCGAATTGCGCCGGCAAATGGCCAGCAAGGGTTCGATTGCCGTCGATGGCGTCAGTCTGACTTTGGTGGGTGTCGAGCCGACCCGCTTCAGCGTCGCGTTGATTCCGCATACGCTGGCCCACACCACCCTGGGTAGGCTGGCCCCTGGCAGCCGGGTGAATCTGGAAACCGACCTGGTAGCCAAGTACGTTCAGCAGCAAACCGTTGCGTGGCAGATGCCACAATAGAAAGGCGATGACCATCTCGACCAATACGCAAACGCAGTCGTTTTTGATGCGCCGCTTCCGGGAAGTGGGGCTCGAGCCCAATGCCAAGCGCGGGCAGAATTTCCTCGTCGATCTGAATCTGCTGCGCTTGCTGTTAGACGCGGCGCAACTCGACGAGCGGGACGTCGTGCTGGAGGTCGGTACGGGCATGGGCTCGCTGACTGCGCTCGTGGCGCCCTTGGTGGCGGCCGTGGTGACGGTCGAGATTGATAAGCAATTGCATCAATTGGCCAGCGAGGAATTGATCGATTGCGAGAACGTACGGCTCCTGTCGCTCGATGCGCTGCGCAACAAGAACAACCTGGCCGACGAAGTGCTGGAGGCGGTCGGACAGGAGCTGAATGCTGCGCCAGGACGCCGATTCAAGCTGGTTGCCAATCTGCCGTATGCCGTGGCTACGCCCGTCATTTCGAACTTGCTTGCCGGGGATCTAACACCAACGAGCATGACGGTGACGATTCAAAAGGAATTGGCCGATCGCATCATGGCTCGTCCCAGCACCAAGGATTACAGCGCCCTGACCGTTTGGATGCAGGCGCAGTGTCGCATCGAACTCGTGCGGGTGATGCCGCCGACGGTTTTTTGGCCGCGGCCGAAAGTCAACTCGGCGATCATCCACGTCGTGGTCGACGAGGAGCTGCGCAGTCGGATTCCAGACCGTGCGTTCTTCCACGAATTCGTACGGTCGATGTTCTTCCATCGCCGCAAATTCCTGCGCAGCGAACTGGCCAGCGCCTTCAAGGGGCGTTTCACGAAGACCGACGCCGACGAAATCATGGCGTCTCTGGAACTCGGCCCCACAACTCGGGCCGAGGAGCTGGACGTCGATGCGATGCTGCGACTATGCGCGGCCGTGCGGGCGCGACTGCCCGCGGTAGAGTAGCTGTCTCGCCGCGTCCGATCGGTCTTGCTACGCGCGGGAGAGAAAATCCCCGGTGCGGCTATCGACCTTAATGATTTCGCCGGTCGACAGGTACTCGGGCACCTGCACGACCAGGCCGGTTTCGAGCGTCGCGGCCTTCGTGCGGCCGGTGGCCGAATTGCCGCGGACGGCCGGATCGGTTTGACTGATCGTCAGCTCAACGGTTTGCGGAATTTGCAGGCCGACGGCCAGATCGTTGTAGATCAGAATCTGCACACCCTCGAGCCGATCGGTGAGGTATTTCGCCTCTTCTTCGATGTCGGCCAAGGGGAGGGTGTACTGATTGAAATCTTCCTCGTCCAAGAAGTGCATGTCCGACGCGTCGGAGTACATCAATTTGACCGGGCGACGTTGAAAATCTGCCTCGGGAAGCGATTCGCCCCCTTTCAGCACAATGTCGACCTTCTGTTTCGTGACCAGGTTCCTGGCCCGATACTTATACAACGTGGCGGCGCCCCGAGCCGAGGGGCTCTGCACCGAAATCCCCTCGATCATGCAAGGGGCATCCTGGTAGTTGAGAATCGCGCCGCGTTTGATGTCTTTGGCAATCATGGCTGTTAGTTTGCCGAAACGGCGCCGATTATCAAGTCCCCAGAATCCGGCCAGGAATCCGCAGGGGCTGCCGGAAGATTACCACGCCGGGCACCGAAGGGACGCGATCGCGGGCGCCGATTCGCGTCGATTAATTCCCTCGGAACTTAAGCGGCAGCGGCCGAGAAGTCACCCACCAGGCGGAAGAAGACTTCGCGCGTCAGGTGCATGGGGACCGTTTCGCGGACATTGCCGGGGGTCTTCACGTACCGGCACAGACTGAGTGATCCGCCGCGCTTCGCGACCAGCTCGTAGTAGCTGGTGCGGTCTTCGTCTCGATCGGGCGGGTTCGAACGCAATTGCACGACGCATTGCTCGGCGTCGAATTCGATCGGGTTGATCGGTTCCAGCAAATAGGTGAGCCGCGCCGAAAGCTTCTCGCCCAACCGCTTCAAATCGTCCGGCGTCTTCGTCGCCAGCGCCGCGGTCGAAAGCTCGAAGTGGCTCAGCGCACAAGCCAGCGAATCGAGCACCGTGAAGTCGCAGGTCAGTCGCTGGCCGTCGTCTTCGACATCGAACCGAAACGGCGCTTGAGCCGTTTGCAGGGTAACACGTGCCTGTGCGAGCAGGGTCATAAACGCACCTCTTTCGTTCCCTCCCTGGTTGCTTCCTTGCGGAGATCAACCGACGAGGCCCCTGTTCCAGGCACTCGGGAGCGAAGTCCCTAACTTTTCCGACCTGACGCCGGACCACGCTATAGTCTTTTATCCCTTAACCGCCTGCGCGGTCACTTGATTCTGGGTATGTTCCGTGCCGTCGAAGCTGAGCACCGTGGACACGCCTTCCAACTGGGTCTCGATATGGACCGGGCGGGTCCACAGGCGGGCCAAAGCGCTGAGCGTGTCTTTGGCGTAGCCGGTGTGCAGTTCGACCCCATTAAACTCGTGCGACAGGAACAGCTCACCGCGATTCTTGTGGTTGCCGTCGCGAACCGTAATCAGGGGCTGGCCGCGGTTGGTCAGGCTGTACAGCAATCGCTGCTTGATCTTGGGGAATTCTCGGCTCTCGATTTCATAGTAATCGGCTTCCTGGTTGTAGCCGAACGAGAACAATTTATGTTCCCGACAAAAATCGAGCGTCAAAAAGGTATCGATGAATGTCAAATCGTTGTGGATCGCGCGGACCTCGAAGATCTTCTTGCGGCCGAGCCTCGTCTCTTGATGCCAGTCTCGCCTGGCGGCCAGGTCATCGCATTCCTCGAATTCGCGGCCGAAGCGACCGCGGTTCCAGCGATCCTCGATATCACGGAATAGCTCGATCCCCAGCTTGTAGGGGTTCAACCGGCCGGGCGAGGTGGCCATCGTGCCCGAGTGATGATCGCAGTAGTGGATCACATCCGCGGCGCACAAGCCCTGACGGGTCATGATCGTGGAATGCCAGTAGCTGGCCCAGCCCTCGTTCATGATCTTGGTCTGCGCCTGTGGTGCGAAGTAGTACGCCTCGTCGCGCAGCATCGACAGGACGTCAAGCTGCCAGGTTTTTAGCGGAGCATGCTCGAGGATGAACAGCATCACGTCGCGCAGCGGCACGGCCGGAAAATTCTCTTCCTTTTCGCGATGCCGCCGCTGGGCTGCCATTTCGGCTTCGAGCGCGGCGGGCGGATTGACGAACGCGTCCATGTAGTTTTTGGCCTGAAAGCGACCTGGCACCGACTCGTCGTCTTCGTCATCGCGCGGGCCGATGTCAAATCGCGGCCGGTCGTCGCGCCGCTTGATGAACGGCGAATGGACGTCGATCAGGTCTTCGATGCTCAGGCAGCAATCGATGAACTCTTCCACCGCTTCCACGCCGAAGCGATCCATATAGCGGCGAATCCGATTGCCATGATTCGCCATGTGATCCATCATCTTGCGATCGGTATTGGCGAACCAGGCATTGTTCTTGAAGAAGTCGCAATGCCCATAGACGTGGGCCATCACCAACTTTTGGTCCGTCGTCGCATTCGACTTCATCAAGTACGCGTAGCAAGGATCATTATTGATCACCAACTCGTAGATCTTCTGCAGTCCGTAGGTGTAGCCCTTCGAAAGCTGCTCGTACTCCATTCCAAAGCGCCAATGCGGATAGCGCGTGGGAAAGCCCCCGTAAGCCGCGATGGCATTAAGCTGGTCGCAATCGACAACCTCGAAGATGGTCGGAAAGAAGTCCAGGCCGTGGCCGCGCGCGTATTCCTCGATCTGGACCTGCAATTCGGCCAGATCCGGAGGCAGCGACGTGTCGGTATGCATGGCCATGACGGAGACCCTGAAAGATGTTTCAAGCGAATGCAACTGGCGTGCCGGATGGCACGTCGGCCACGATTGCGCCGTTACTTTCCCTTGCCTAGAAATGCTTTGATCGAGTCGTAAATAGCTTCCTTGTCGCGAATCTCAGAGAGCACCAGCTTGTCGACATTGTCCGAGACGCCCATCCGCAGCGACCGCATGTATTCGCCGCTTCCGTAGGGGCTTTCCACTTGTCCGTAACAGAATAGATTCGATACCGGCAGCAGATGTTCGCGCAACAGTCGCAGGCTGGCTTCGTTGTCCTCGCCCCAATTGTCTCCGTCCGAAAATTGGAAGCAGTAAATATTCCAATCCGCGGGCGAGAACTCGCGAGCGATCAGATCGACGCACACTTTATAGGCACTACTGATGCGCGTGCCGCCACTTTCGCGGGTGCGATAGAACGTGTCCTCGTCGACTTCTTTGGCCGCAGCGTCGTGAATGATGTAGCGCGTCTCGAGCCCGTTGTATTGGCTTTTCAGCCAGGTATCGATCCAGAAGGCCTCGGTCCGCACGATCTGTTTTTGCTCGTCGGTCATCGAGCCTGACACGTCCATCATGTAGATGGCGACGGCGCTGGCGTCTGGCTGCGGAATCTTTACCCAAGAGCGGTAGCGCTTGTCTTCACGGATGGGGACCACGCGCGGCGTGTCGGCGTCGTAGGTGCTGGACGAAACCTGGCGGCGTAGCGCCTGAATGTAGGTGCGTTTGAAATGCCGCAACGATTCCGGCCCTAGCCGGCGAATGCTGGTGAAGCGAGTTTTTTCCTGAATGACGTTGCTACGCCCCTTGGGTTCGATGCGTGGCAGTTCGAGTTCGTCACCAAGGATCTGCGCGAGTTCTTCCAGCGAGATATCGACCTCGAGGATGTGTGCGCCGGGATCGCTGCCGGCTTGCCCAGTGCCATCGCCGGGCTCGCCCTGGCCGGCGCCGATCGGCGAACCCACCTCGCCTTCGCCCTGGCCGACTCCGCCCGAGCCATTTTTGCCGAAGCGAAAATGCGGCACGTCGAGCTGGGGAATCGGGATGCTGACAAGGTCGCGCCCCTGCCGGCCGATCATCTCGCCGTGGGTTACATACTTCCGCAGATTCTGGCGAATCTTGCCGCGGACAATCTGCCGAAAGCGTGATTGATCCCGTTCCACCTTCATGGCTTCACTCGTTCAAAATGATGAATGCGGAATGATCGCGAGAGTGGAAAAAACGAACAATTGTCGTTCATCGTTCCGTCGCGTTCATTATTCTGCATTCGTCGATGGTCATTTCCCTATGGCTTGGCATCTCCGCGGGCGAAAATACTGGCCACATAATTTAGTACGTCCGTGGCGCTCTCATCGTCGTAGCCGTAATCGCGAATTAGTCGACCCTTCACCACGTCGATCTTGGCTTGCGTGTCGGCGTCCACGACCTTCGAGACCAGGCTCGTTAGCTTGATCGAATCCTTCTGGTCCTCGAACAGTTTGAGTTCGAGCGCCTTGTTCAATCGCTCGTTGGTCTTGTAGTCAAACTTGCGGCCGTCGATCGATAGCGCGCCGATGTAGTTCATGATCTCGCGGCGGAAGTCGTCTTTGCGGCTTTCTGGGATGTCGATCTTTTCCTCGATCGATCGCATCAGCCGCTCGTCAGGCTCCTGGTATTGGCCAGTGAATTTGTTCTTCACCTTTTCGCGCTGTGTGTACGCCTTCACATTGTCGATGTAATTGCCGCACAGCCGGGACAGGGCGTCC
This sequence comes from Pirellulales bacterium, assembly GCA_036499395.1. NCBI lineage: Bacteria > Pseudomonadati > Planctomycetota > Planctomycetia > Pirellulales > Pirellulales bacterium. The sequence goes on along the minus strand of DASYDW010000064.1, from coordinate 185,280 downwards.
TCGTCAGCCGCGATGGCGCGCTGCACCTCGTTCTTGACAATGTTCTCGTATTCTTCTTTGACCACTCCCAGCAACTCGCGGTAGTGATTTCGCATCTCTTCGCTGGTGATCAGCGTGTGATGTTTGAGCCCCGCTTCGATCTCGTTCAAAACCATGAACGGATTGATGCTGGTCGCGTCGGGATGTGCCACCAGGGCGTTCGAGATCTTGTCCTGCACGTAGCGCGGCGAGATGCCGTGCATTCCCTCGGTGATGGCCTGGTCACGCAGTTCTTTGACGTTGTCCTCGGTAAAGCCGGGCAGGCTTTTGCCGTTGTACAGCTTCAATTTCTGCAGCAGTGACAAGCTGGCATTTTTCGGCGGCTCGAGCCTGGTAAGGATGGCCCACATGGCGGCCATTTCGATCGTGTGCGGCGCGATATGCTTGCCCTGCACTTTTTCTTTGTTGTAGTCCTTTTCGTAGATGCGAACTTCGTTAGTCAGCGTGGTCACATATGGCACGTCGATCTTCACCGTGCGGTCGCGCAACGCTTCCATGAACTCGTTGTTCTGCAGGCGGCGATATTCCGGTTCGTTCGTGTGACCGAGAATTACTTCGTCGATGTCCGTTTGCGCGAATTTCTTCGGCTTGACCTTATGCTCCTGGCTGGCGCCCAGCAGGTCGTAAAGAAATGCCACGTCCAGCTTCAGCACTTCGACGAATTCGACAATGCCACGATTGGCGATGTTGAATTCGCCGTCGAAATTGAATGCGCGCGGGTCGCTATCGCTGCCGTACTCGGCGATCTTGCGATAGTTGATATCGCCCGTCAGTTCGGTCGAGTCCTGATTTTTCTCGTCCTTCGGCTGGAAGGTGCCGATGCCGACACGATCTTTTTCGCTGAGAATCAAACGCTTGACGCGCACGTCCTGCACGACGCGCGTCCAGTCGCCGGCATAATGCTTTAGCCGCTCGTTGTACACGTAACGGCAGAAGGGGCAAAGTTCTCCCTTGATCTTGGCGCGGTAGTCGCCTGCGCCTCGTTCAGCGTTCAGATTCGCCTCGACATCAGCGCGGAACCGGCTGGGAATGATGTGCAGCGGCTCCTCGTTCATCGGGCACCAATGCACGGTCTGCGAGTCCTCCAGATCGACCCAGCCCAACGTGTAGAGTGCGCCCTCATCGCGGGCGGAGTACCGCTCCAGCCCTTTCTTCAATTGGCGGGCGATCGTGCTTTTGCTGCTGCCGACGGGGCCGTGAAGTAATAGAACTCGCTTCTCGATGCCGTAGCCCTGGGCGGCGCTTTTGAAGGCGTTGACTAGCAAGGAGAGCTGGTGTTCCAGACCAAAGACGGCGTCGGCGCCTTCGCTGTCCGGATCTTCGAAGAAGCGATAGCGAACGTGCTTTTCGCGCCCTTCTTCGTAGGCATCAGTCCCGTAGGACATGATCATGTCGTAGACGCGCTCGAAGGCGTTGCGAGTCACCTTCGGATTGGCGCGGACCAGGTCGAGGTATTCCTCGAACGAGCCTTCCCAATTCTTCTTGCGAAACTGCTCTAGGTCTTGTCGCTCGGCGATAATCTCGATAATCGAACGTCCATTGGCCATTGCTGGTACTCCACGACGTTGCTCGTCGTTCCCAGGCGCCGCGCGGCGTCCGTCCGCACGTTACACGCACACCCCTGGTTTTTTTGACCATCAACGATCCACGACAGCTCCGACGCTCGGGCTGCCTGCTCCGGGCTTTCCGCGCCTTCCCTGCGATCTCACCCTGGCGACGTGCGCTAGCCGAGCGCGGGGATGGAAACTTCCCGAGCGCGCAGCAGCAAACGCGTTCGCCTAAGCGACCAGAAGGGAAGGTTGGAAAAGAACGCCCGGTGCGGAAGTGAACCGAAGGTAGGCCGTGCCTCTAACTCTGGGCCGAGATGGTGGACTTCCAAATCCGCACACCTCGCCTATCTCTACCCAACTTCAAGTATTGCCTCGATCCCCAATAACGGCAATACATACTTTTATGCCATAAGCCCGGAATGGCACGACTCGCTCGGGAATTCTCGACGTTTGCGGCCGTTTATTCTGTCGCGATTCGCCGGGCGGCGACCCGTTCTGCTGGGTGCTATGGCGCGCGACCGTTGCTAGCAAGTGTTTCGCGGATCGAACGGCAAATGCTCCGATGGGACACCACGGTCGGTGTTACCGCCACGATCGATTTCGTCGCCCTGAAGCGTCGTCGATGCACCCGACAATGCGTTCGATCATAGCCGGGCGGACGCCTTACAACAGCTCGTCCAACTCATCCACGAGCTTGCGGAAGTACGCCAGCGCCGTGTCGACGGGCTCGGGCTTTTCCATATCGACCCCCGCGTCGCGCAGCAAATCCAGTGGGTCTTTCGAGCAGCCCCCTTTGAGGAAATTCTGGTAGTCCTCGACGGCTCCCTTCACGCCCGCGGTGACGCGCTCGGAAAGCGCGATCGCCGCCGAAAGCCCTGTGGCGTACTTGTAGACATAGAACGCGCTGTAGAAGTGCGGAATACGGAAGCACTCGAGCGATAGTTCCGGATCGAGCGTGAACTCAGGGCCGAAGTAGGCTTCCAGCAACTCGCGATAGACGCTTTTGAAGCGATCGACCGTCAGCGGTTCGTTCTGCTCGGCCAGCTCGTGTGTGATCTTCTCGAATTCGGCGAACATCGTCTGTCGCAAGATCGTGCCGCGGATGGCGTCGATCTCGCGATTGATGAGAAACGCCCGTTCGCGATCGTCGCGAGCGTTGCGCATCAGATGCTTGCTCAGCAACTGTTCGTTGAAGGTGCTGGCGACCTCGGCCACGAAGATCGTGTAGTTGTAGTACTGGAAGGGCTGCGCCTTGGCCGAGTAGTACGAGTGCATCGAATGCCCGGCCTCGTGCGCTAGCGTAAAGACGTGATCCAGCACCTCGGGCTGAAAGTTCATCAGGATAAAAGGCTCGCCATCGTACGAACCCGAGCTGAAGGCGCCGCTCTGCTTTCCCTGGTTCTCGTAGCGATCGCACCACCGGCCGGAGAGTCCGTTCTCCAGCACGCTGCCGTATTCGCTGCCCAAGGGCACAAGCGATTCGATGACGACGTTCACCGCCTCGTCCCACGTGTGGTGCGATTTCAGCTCGCTGAGAATCGGCACGTACGTGTCGTAATGGTGGATGTCCTTTAGCTTCATCTTCCGCCGCCGCAGGTCGTAATAGTGATGCAAGGCCGGCAGATTATGCCTTACGGCCGTGATCAGGTTGTCATAGACCTTTTGCGGCACCTTGTCGGGGAACAGTGCCGCCGCGAGCGAACCTTCGTAACCGCGGGCTCGGGCGTAGTAGATGTCGCGCTGCACCGAGCCAGCCAGTGTCGCGGCCAGCGTGTTCTCATGCGCGGCAAACTGGTGGTAGTACTGGCGAAAGGCCGCTTCGCGCAACGTGCGTTTGGGAGATTGCAGCAGAGACGAGAACGAAGCGTGGCTCAGCTCGACGGTTTCGCCCTGGTCGTTCTTGATCGTGCCGAATTTCAAGTCGGCGTTGTTCAGTTGGCGGAAAACCTGATTGGCCGTGACCGACATCTCGCTCTGCATGGCCAGCAACTTTTCCTCGCCGTCAGACAGCGTGTGCGGCTTGTACCGCAACAATCGCTCGAGCGACAGCCGGTACGGAGCCAATTCTTTGGCGACCAGGAACTTCTTCATCTTGGCCGCGGGAATGGCCATAATCTCGGGCCGAATGTAGCTGGCCACCTGGCCGGCGCGGCTGGCGGCATTGTGAAAGCGCCCCTGCATCCGCTGATAGGTGCTATTGGCCGTGTCCTCGGCCGTTTTCAGGAATGCGTACGTTCCCAGCCGTTCGGCGGCGCGATCCATTTCGGCGTCGAACTTGAAGCAGGCGGCGATTTCCTTGGCCCCGGCGGCCAAGGTGCCACGGAACTTGTCGTAGCCGCTGATCCGCTTTTCCCAACGCTTGAAAGCCGTCTCCCACGCCTCATCCGTTTCGAAAAGGCTCGTCAAATCCCATTGGTCGGTCGCTTTGACTTGGCTGCGCTTCGGCAAATGCTTGATTTTTGTCATGGCCACTCGGCTGAGAAATCGTTGAAAACCTGCTGGGCGAAATCCACCAACTACAGAAGCCCATTGGTATCGCGTCGGAGCGGCGGACGCCAGTGGCTGGTATCAGGCCGCTCTTTGTCATTTCCATTGCCGTGCATGTCATCATCCGCATTGACGGCGCGCATACCGCTCAGGTCGCGGGGGACTTACGCGCCGCAGGTATGCACGTCGAGGGCACCGTAGGTGCGATCGGGTCGATCTGTGGTCGTGGCAGCGGCGATCGGTTGCTCATCGGGGCCAGCGCGCAGGGGGAAGCGGACGTCGAGCCAGGACATTCCTTCCGGCTCTTGCGCCGCGGTTTGCACGGGTGCAAAACGGTGTCGCAGACGTTCTCCCGCCGGTTCGGCTAGTTACGGCGGTGCTCGAACAAAGCCACGAAATTCCCCGCTTTTGGTCGGTGCCGGCAATGGCCAAGGTCTGGCCGCCTCTTGACCCCCTGTCCGGCTGGCTTAGACTGATGCGTTTGGACAGATGTCTCGGACCGGGACTGGGGCCCTGCGCGCTGGCCAGGCCCGAACGCTTTCGATCGGTTTTCGCTCTGAGATCAGGCGCGAAGTTCGAATGCGGACGGTGGCTGAGCCCGGCGGGTCGTATCGGCACACTGCTCCCGAACCGGCTTCGCCGTGAGACGTGACCTCGGGCGAAGCGGATCAGCGAGTCGTTCGTGAATTCTGCCTGCACTTAAACCCTCGTTTTTTCAAAGGTCGTGATCCGTGCCTGGACTTTGCGTCATTGGATTGCAGTGGGGCGACGAAGCGAAGGGCAAGATCGTCGATCTATTGACCCGTTCGAACGACATCGTCGTCCGTTACCAAGGGGGTGCAAACGCCGGCCATACCGTGGTAACCGGGGGGCAAACGTATAAGTTGTCGCTCATTCCCAGCGGCATTCTGCGCCCAGATGTGCAATGCGTCATTACGGGTGGAGTCGTGTTGAACCCTCCCAGCATCCTGGGTGAGATCGACGGACTGGTCGCCCGCGGTGTCGCGGTGGACAAGAATCTCGTGATTAGCGATCGGGCGCATGTGATCTTCCCGTGGCACCTGGAAGAGGATCGCCTGAGCGAAGGGCGCGCCAGTGCGGCCGAAGCGATCGGTACCACGCAGCGCGGCATCGGCCCATGCTATCGCGACAAGGTCGGACGCTCGCACGCGATCCGCCTGGGAGATATGTACCGCGACGGCTTCCGGGAAAAAATTGAGCGCGTGTGTGCTTATAAGGACAAGGTCATCGAACTGCTGTCAGGCGAGAGTCGTCCCACGCCGCTCGATCCGGCCAAGATCCATGCCGAATATTGTGCGTATGCCGAACGGCTGCGGCCGCACGTCGCGGACACGACCTCGCTGCTGCTTGACGCTCTCGAAGCCCGGAAGCGTGTCCTCTTCGAAGGAGCCCAAGGGGCCTTGCTGGACGTCGATCACGGCACCTTTCCCTACGTTACCAGCAGTAACAGCTCGGGCGTGGGAATCTCAGGCGGGGCTGGCGTTCCCGGCCGGTATCTCGAGAAAATCATCGGTGTGGTAAAGGCCTACAGCACGCGTGTCGGCGGTGGGCCGTTCCCCACAGAACAAGACAACGAGCTTGGGCAACATTTGCGCGATCGCGGCAATGAATACGGCACCGTCACGCGGCGGCCACGCCGGTGCGGCTGGTTCGACGCCGTTGCCGCGCGCTACACGGCCCGCCTGAGCGGCGTCGATTGCCTGTCGGTCATGCTGCTGGACGTGCTCAGCGAGTTGCCCGAGTTGAAAATCTGCACGGCTTATGAAATCGACGGACGGCGAGTCAGTATGTTTCCGAGTCATGTCGACGACTTGCGCAAGGCGCGGCCGGTTTACGAAACGCTTCCCGGCTGGCGCGAAGAGATATCGGGCATCCGTCACATGGCCGACCTTCCGGTAAACGCTCGTCAATACTTGCAGCGGCTCGGCGAAATCGTCGGGCGTCCGGTGGAGATCGTTTCCGTGGGACCCGATCGCGATCAGACGATGTTCGCCGACACAGTAGCACAACCGGCCGCTGCGGTTTAAGGGGGCAGTCGGCGATCGTCGCGATGTCCCGTCAGTCAGCGAGAGTAGCGCAGACGCCAGGAGTTTTCGGACCGTGACCGAGTCCTCTGTCCAACCCAACGCCGACACGCTCGACGTCCCACGGGATCGCCGCCCTCGGCACGTGGCCGTGATCATGGACGGAAATGGGCGTTGGGCGCAGCGCCGCGGGTTACCTCGCATCGAAGGGCACCGGCACGGCGTCGCCTCGGTGCGACGCACGACCGAAGAGGCCGCTCGGCTGGGGATCGACCAGCTCACGCTCTACTGCCTGTCGAGCGAGAATTGGAAACGCCCGCAGGCCGAGCTTGATTTCCTCATGCACCTGCTGGAGCAGTACCTGATCGAAGAGCGGACCACGCTCATGGACGAGAACATTCGTCTAGCCGTGATCGGCAGCCGAGAGGGCATTCCCGATTTCGTCTTGCGCGAGATGAACAAGACAATCGAGATGACCAGCTCGAACACCGGGATGTTGCTCTGTTTGGCGGTCAATTACGGCAGCCGTGCCGAAATCGCGGCCTCGGTCCGTCAGATTGCCGAAGAGGTGCGGGCCGGCCGGCTGGCTCCCGAAGAGATCAACGAAGAAGCGATCGCTAATCGCCTCTACACGGCCGGCATGCCCGAGCCTGACTTGTTGATTCGTACGGCCGGTGAGATGCGGGTCAGCAATTTCTTGCTCTGGCAGATCAGCTATTCCGAGTTGTGGATCACGGATCAGTGCTGGCCCGAGTTCTCCGAAGGGGACCTGCATGATGCCATTCGCGACTATGCGCAGCGCGACCGCCGCTACGGCGGATTGAATCTCTAAACGCTGCCAGCATTGCTGCCATTGGTGAATCGAGCGAGAACGCTCGCTTTCTGGCGCATTTCGTGGCCCCCAGCCCGCCTCTTTTCTCTGGCCTCACTTGACCGCTAGCGAGCGACGCCCTTTTTCGTCGTTTCGCGCCGGCCAAAGCGCCGATTTAACCTGGTGACGGGGCATGTACCGCTCGGCCGCACTGTCTTGCGCGCACGCAATTTCGATGTGCGACTGTTCGTCGCATTGGAAACTAGCGTGCGTGATGATTCCATGCGAAACGAACGGTACACGTACCAACACAGCGCATCATAGATCCGCATCATTCGGCGCTGACTTGCAGAAACCTATGGATCGCCCTTCTCAAAGCCCGGTCTGGCCGTTCCTGATCGTCGTCGGCATCTTGTTCTTGTTGTGCATCGTTGCACCGCGAGAATGGGAGCGGATCGCGCGTGAGCATCCTTCGCGCGCGTCGAGCGTATTGGCTGAGTATGACCCCGGCCCTCGTTCCGTACCTTGGCCTGCTATCCCGATCGAAGAAGAGACGGTCGGAGACTATCAATCGCAGCGCGGCGTGATCGAGACTGCCGCTGCCCCGCTCGACGCTACAGTGGCGACGACCGTGGCCGAGTTGTTTCCGACTGTTGTCGAGTCGCCCGCCCCTGCGCCGGAACCGCCAACGGCCGATGAACAGCCCCAGGTCGCGGTCGAGGTTCGCGAATTTGCCGCGGAACCTACGCTTGTCGTCGAAGAGCCGAGTGCAGAACAACCGCAGCCGGCGACGCCGATCGAGACACGCCTGACGAACGTCTTGCGTCCTGAAATCGAAAACGCGTCGAGCCACAAACAAGCTCCGGAACTAGAACGTCCCGCAGCACCCCAAGCGACTCTGGTCGCGCAGTCTGCCGACCAGGCGGCACCGGCCGGAAAGCGCCACGATTCGCAGTGGGCCGTACCCGAAGACTTGCTGGAACGTTTGGAAACGCTGGCCTGCGAGTGCGATTGCACGGACTGGTCGATGCGCGTCGAACAGCTCATTCTCGAGCTTTGCGATCATACGAACGCCACCGACGCCCGAGCCCAGGACATTCTCGCACAATTGCGGGCCGCGGCCGGCGAGGTAGACGGACGGATTCCGCAAATCGGTGAACGCAGCGTGGCCATCGAACTTTTACGTGTCCGGCACGGCCTGGTGCGCCGCCTGGATGTTTGGGAGCTGATGCCAGCCGCGTTCGAGCAGAAAATTACAGCCGCCGGACCAAGCGATGCTGACGTCAAGCGATTGAGCGCGGCGCTCGACCGCTTGGACGAGATTACGCGCGCCGCTGGCGCCGAAGGGGAACAATGGCGCCGCTACCTGGCGCTCGATGCGTTACGGACACTTGCAAATACGCAAATCGCACTTTCGGAATCGGATTCGCGCCGAATGGCGCGAGAAATCCAGTCGCGGCTTGAACGTTCGGATTTAACCTATGGCCAACGGACATTCATCAGTAGCCGGCCGGTGGCCGAATTAAGCGCCGCACTGCGTAGCTGGTCACTCGATCCGTTCGATCCGATCCGTTTGCTGGCCGATCTGGAACGCTTCGAAACGTCGAACCAGCCCAGCGACGCCCGGCGCGTCGCGGACGATTACATCGAGTCAGTTTCCCTGGTCGTCAATGGCAGCGAATTGGCTCAGCGGCTGGAGACGAACTACCGCAACGCAAATTTGCGATTTGCCCTGTCCGAGAAACTGCTCAAGCGGTTGCTACCGGGCGCCACGATGACGACCGATCCGGTGCGCGACGAGGTGCTGGGACATCCCACCCGCGGCGTGAGCACGACGTCGACGACGGTCGACGTGAAGCTGGTGCCGGATGCCCGGCGGCTGCGGGTGGCGTTGGAGGCGTCGGGGAAAATTTTCGCAAACACACGCTCGACCAGCGGACCGGCCACGCTGCATACGCAAAGCAATTCGAGCTATCATGCGCGCAAAGTGGTGGACTTGGACCTGCGCGGCATTCGCACCTGGCCGGCCGAGAGCGAGTGCATCGACACCCGCACGCAGCTGCGCTCGGTCAGCACCGATTTCGACGGCGTGCCACTGGTGGGGGCGCTTGTCGAGAATTTTGCCCGTTCGAAGCATGCCGATCAAGAAAGCGAAGTCCGTTCCGTCGTGCGACGCAAGGTCGAAACGCAAGCCCGCCGCAAAATGGATTCGATCACCGAGGAGCGATTGGAGCGCGTCAATCAAATTCTGCAAAACCGCGTACTGAAGCCCCTCGATGCTCTGTCACTTGATCCGCAGGTGATCAGCGCCGAAACATCTGAACAACGCCTGACGATGCGCATGCGGGTCGCGGGCGAGGAGCAATTGGCGGGGCACACACCGCGGCCGCGCGCGCCGGGCGACAGCCTTATGAGTCTGCAACTCCACCAGTCGCTGTTCAACAATATCTGCGAGAAGCTATACCTCAGCGGCCGTACGTTCACCTTGCCCGAGCTGCGCGATCAGTTGAATGAGTCGCTGAACCTGGAAAACAGCCGCTTCATGGATGCTACGGACCAGGACGTGTCGATCACTTTCGCCGATCAAGACGCGGTGCGCGTCTTCTGCGAGCATGGTCGCATCGAATTGGAACTAGCGGTTGCGCGATTGTCGAACGCGGAACGCACCTGGAAAAACTTTCGCGTACGCGTCTTCTACCGGCCCGAGGTCGAAGGACTGCAAGCTCGATTGGTGCGCGACGGCACGGTGCAGGTGATCGGCAGCCGGCTGGCAGGTCAGATTCCTCTGCGCGGGATCTTCAGCAAGGCATTCGCCAAGGATCGTGAACTGGTGCTCGTGGATCCAAAATGGTCGAGCGACGAGCGCACCCGCGATCTGGCCTTCTCGCAATTCGTGATTCAGGACGGCTGGATCGCGGTGTCGGTCGCCGAACCACGGCAAAACGTTGCTCGGCAGTCGCAGCCGGCGTCGGCTCAATAGCCGCGCTGGCGAAATCGCTGTTCGTGCCGGTCCGCTGTGCGAGGCTATTTTCCTTCTTGCTGCCGGCTCAGTTCTATGGCGCGCTCGAGATTGGCACGGGCTTGCGGATAGTCAGGCTGCAAGCGCAGCACCTCTTGAAAAGTGGCGATCGCCTGTTTTACGTTTCCCTGAGCGAGCGACACGGCGCCTAGGTTTTGCCACGCTTCGAGATAGTCGGGTTGCACGCGAATTGCGGCACGATACTCTTCGGCCGCGGCTGGCAGATTATTGGCAGCGACGAGCAGATTGGCCAGTTCGAAATGCGCATCCGCCCGCCGCGGATCGGCGCGGTACGCCGCTTGAAATTGTTCAGCCGCTTCGCGACCTTTTCCCAGCTTGGCCAGCGCAATTCCAAGGCCGAAGCTGGCGTCCGCGTTGTCGGGGCTATGGCGCAGTGCCTGTTGAAACGCACTGGCCGCCGACTCGGTTTCTCCCAAGCCTAATCGCGTCGCTCCGAGATTGATCCAGGCCGCGACGTAGTCGGGCCGCAGCTTAGCCGCTACGGCATAGTTCTGTGCGGCGCCGCGCGCATCTCCTTGCGCGGCCCGCGCGCCAGCCAACGCATAATGCGCGTTGGCGAAATCGGCGTTGATACCTAACGCGGTCAGGAAGAACTTCTCGGCCTCGGCCGGTTTGTTCTGATCGAGCTGCCGTAGCCCAAGATCATAGTAGGCTTCGGCCAGGTTGGGGCGAGCCTCGGGCGCTGCGGGGTCGATACGCAATGCCTCTTCATAATGCTCGATGGCTTCTTGTGGGCGGCCATCTGCCGCCAGCGCGACACCCCAGTTTGTTTGCACCGTCGCATCGTGCGGCTCGCACGATGCGGCATCCTGCCAGATGCTGATCGCACTTTCGTAAGCAGCCAGGCGCCGTACGCTGACGGTGCCGTAAGCGGCTGCGAGCGCGAGAGCGCAAGCGGCGATCACCGGCAATGAGCGTCGTCCACGGCCCGCGTCGGCCAAAGTGCCCTCCGATTTGCCGATCCATTCGAGCAGCGCAAAACCACCGACGATCACCAGCGCCAAGAGTGACGCCGACGGCAAATACATCCGCCGCTCGGCGGCAACTTCCGTGACGATCGGCACGACCAGAGTCGGCGAAAGAATCAGGAAAGTCCAGGCAATCGCGAATCCCGCCGCCGTGCGCCGGGCGACGAGCGCTAGCGTCGCGATGGCCAGCAACGTCGCGGTCAATAACCACGGCCAGGCCTCTCCAATGGTTGTTAGAAAGGGGATCTGATGATGAATCGTCAGCGGCCAAGGCCAGCAGACGAGTCGCAAATAGAGAATCAACACCTCGGTCTGTGTCAGCCACCAGCTATAGGCGGGCAAGCTCGTGCGAAAGCCCGCGGACGATGAACGCGGCCCGCCGATGTTGAGCACCAGAAGAACGAGCCAACTCGCCGCCAAACCAGCGTACAACCACCGAGAACGCGCAAGCGCCGCGCGAAACGAACCTGCCACGAATGTTCGGTCAAAGAGTAAGACTGCGACCGGAGCCGTGACCATTACTTCCTTGCACGTCATGCCCAAGGCGCAAGCCAACATGGCCAGCAGATTCCAAATCCGGCGAGAGCGGTCTGTCGTTGCGTTCCAGTAACGCAAGCTGGCGTACAGCGTCGCCAAGTAAAACAGGCCGACCATCAACTCGGTACGTTGCGTGATGTAGACCACGGTCTCGGTGTGCAGCGGATGCAACGTCCAGGCCAGGGCGACGAGAAATGCCAGTGGATCGGCAGCGGTGCGAATCGAGGGAGAAAAGAAATCGAGCCGTAGCGTGCGCCGCATAATCCCCAACAGCAATAGAGTCGCCAGCAGGTGCAATACCATGTTGACGACGTGGTAGCCCGCGGTCTCGATTTCGCCAAAGTGATAATTTATGGCCAGCGAGAGATTCACCAGTGGTCGACCGGAGGTGCTAAGGTCGCGCGGCGGATTGAGTGGGCCGCGCAATTCGGAATCACCAAACAGCGGCCACAATTGTTTGAGCGACGGGTTTTTTGCGATGACAGTTTCGTCATCGAAGATTAGCGGGGCATTGAGGGCCCGCTGGTAAACGAGCGCGATGCCGGCGGCTAGAATGACCGCGGCGCCGGCCAGCAACAGCCTTTCCCGCGATATTCCGGTCGGCGGAATCGCGGTCGAACGAGAATCGCCCGAATCGCGACTGCCAGTCGTACGATTCTTATTGCTTTTGTTCGCCATCTTGCTGCCGCTTGACTTGCTGCGCTCGTTCTAGATTGCCTTGCGCTTCTTTGTAATCCGGCTGACGACGGACGGCCTCGGCAAAGCTCCGGATAGCGTTGTCCATTTCGCCCAAGTTCATTTGCATGACGCCCAGATTGTTGACGGCCTGGGCATAGGCGGGGCGTAGGTCGGCGGCGGCGGCGTATTCGTGCGCCGCGCCGCGCAAGTCACCCTGTGCCGCTAGCACGCCACCCAGTGCGTAATGAACCTCGGGCAAAGTGGGATCGAGGCGCAGCGCTTCTTGTAGATGGTCGCGGGCTGCCTGCGGCTGTGATCCGTTGAGCAATACAAGCGCTAGCCCATAGTGGGCTGCCGCGGAGCGCGGATCTTGTTCGACTGCTTGCTGCAAGTATTGGGCTGCTTCGTTGGCCTTGCCCAATGCCATGAAAATCGTTCCCCGGGCGTACAGCGCTTGCGCATTGCGCGGATTGATCTGCAATGCACGTGCGCAATGAGCATCCGCCTGGTCAGGCTGCCCACCTTTGAGCAAGGCGAACGCCAGATTCACGAGTGCGTCTTCGAAGTCGGGGCTGATCCGCAAGGCCTCGTTCAACTGTACCACTGCTTCGTCGAGTTGGCCTGGCTGAAAACCGTAGCGATCGCCAAGCGCCGTCAACGAAGCTCCCAGATTGTTGTGAATTCCCCGGCTGTCGCATCCCAGCGATAGTGCCTGCCGGGATACTGTGAGGGCTTCCTCTGGTCGACCGGCCACCAATAGTTCCGAAGCCAGATTCGCGTTGATCACGTTGCTAGCAGGGTAATAAGCAAGCGCGTCTTGCCAAATGTTTACCGTATCTGCGTACGCTTCCAGTCGGCGTCGATCGACGGCGCAATAGGTAATGATGAGAGCGATCCCGGCCGCCCCCATCACCCATAACGGCGCAGACGTTGGCGAATGCGCGGCCGTGAAGAAACGTCGCGCTAGGAGATAACCACCGCCGACGGCGAGCGCAACGAGCGCGGCCAGCGGCAGATACATGCGGCGTTCCACGGCAATTTCCGTCACGATCGGCACGAGCAACGTCGGCGACAGGACTGCAAACATCCACGTCAGCACGAATCCAGCCGCGGTGCGTCGCGCGACTAAAATAACGGTGAGCAGCATCAATCCGACGACGGGCAACACCCAAGGCAGCGCCGCGGCGACGGTGTCCAGATGCGGAATTTCGTAATGAATCACCAAGGGCCAAGGCCAAATGCAGAGCTTTAAATAAAGGAGCAGTACTTTCGTTTGCGTTGCCCACCACACATAGGGAGCCACGCCAAGATGAAAGCCGACCGATTCCGAACGCGATCCACCGTGATGCAAGACGAGCAGCAATAGCCAGGAACTTGCCAGAAGTGAATACAATCGCCACGAAGCGCGCCACGCCTGGCGAAATGAACCTGCGAGAAAGGTTCGTTCGAAGAGCAGCACCATGACGGGCGCCGAAGCCATTACTTCCTTGCACCCCATACCCGAGAAGCAAGCTGCTGCCGCGACCAGGCACCACGCCCACCGCCTGGGTTCGGTCGGGGCTGTCCAATAACGCAGGCTGGCATAGAGCGTCGCCAGATAAAACAGTCCCATCAGCAGCTCCGTTCGCTGCGTTACATATACGACCGCTTCGACATTCAGCGGATGAACGGCCCACAACAGCGCGACCAGCAGCGCAAGCGGATCGGCGACGCGTGCAAAGCGGTCACGAAAGAATTCGAGCCGCAGTGTGCGTCGCACGATTCTCCACAACAGCAGCGCCGAGAGGCCGTGCAGGACGATGTTGAAAAGGTGGTAGCCAGCAGGATCTAGCTGCCCAAAGTGGTAGTTGACCGCAAACGTCCAATTCACAACCGGTCGGCCAGCGGTCGAGAAATCCCTCGGCGGATTCAGAGGGCCCGGCCGTTCCGCGTCGCCGAATAGGGGCCACAGTTGCCTGATCGACGGATTGCCAACTACGCATTCTCGATCGTCGAAAATGAACGGGACGTGCAGCGCACCGCGATAGACGATCCCGACCGCCACGCCGACGGCTACGACTGCCAATAGGGTCCAGACCGGCGAATGTGGTGGTACGGCCGTTGGCACTCGAGGTACCTCGCCGGATTTCTCGCCGCGATTGGCACTGACGGGCGTTTGTAAGTTTCGTGCCATAGCGGATTTCGAGACGAGCGACAGGTTGCAACCAAGGGAGTGTTATTCTGGCTTTTGCTGACGTTTCATCTGTTGCGCTTGTTCGAGGTTGGCCCTGGCCTGCGGATTCTGTGGTTGCAGTTGCAGGACCTTTTCCAGATAGGGAATCGCCTCGTCGACTTTTTCAGAGATCAATAAGGCTGCTCCCAGGTTCTGCAACGCTTCGAGGTAATCGGGGCGCAACTGCACCGCTTCCATGTAGTGCTCGATCGCTAGATCCATCTGTCTCAGCGCGACGAAGGCGTTGGCCAATTGAAACTGCACGTCCGCACGGCTTGGATCGGCGGCGAGTAGTTTCTGGAAATGCTCGATCGCCGCGGCCGGGTTGCCTGCGTTCACCAAGGTGACGGCCAAGCCTAGTCGCGCTTCGTTATTCTGGGCATCGGATGCGAGTGCCTTTTCGAATGCGGTGGATGCCGCGGCCGTATTGCCCAGCCGAAGTTCCGCGATTCCTAGATTCACGAGCGCCGCCACATACTTCGGGCGCAGTTCAACTGCCCGGCGATAATGCAGTGCCGCCGCTTCAATTTCTCCTTTGGCCGAGAGAGCGTTGGCGATCGCATAATGGGCATCCGTGTAAGCAGGTTCCAGACGCAACGCCGTTTCTAGGTGCGCGATAGCCTCGTCGGTTCGGCCCTCCTCGATTTCCTGCAATCCCAGCCCGTAATGAGCCGGCGGCAGATCGGGGTCGCGCGCCAAGGCCTGCGCGTACCACTGCCGTGCTTCGTCCGGCTTCTTTAACTGCGTCATCAGTGAGCCCATACCGAACAGCGAGCGAGCGTCGCGAGGATTAATGTCCAGTGCGCGCCGCAGATGTACGACCGCTTCTTCGGGCCGATTGTCATACAGCATGGCCACCGCCAGATTGCAGTGCGATCCAAGGTACTTGGGATTCAACTCGCGAGCTTTACTTAATTCACGGACACTTTCGTCGAAACGTTCGCCGTGATCGCCAAGTTGCTGGCAATAGCCCAGCAGAATGGCCCCTAGATTGTTATGCACGCCAGCCCCCTCGGGATCACGCTTGATGGCTTCACGCGCGAGATCCAGCGCCTCGGCATTTCGGCCCAGGTCACCAAGATAGGCCGCGAGGTTCGAATAGGCGATGACGCCGGTCTGATTCTTCGCGATGGTGTCGCGATAGAGAACTTCCAGGTCTTCGTAAATCCGAGTCTGCTGAAAACTGAGTCCGACTAACATCAGCAGTACACCGGCCAGACACGCCTTGAGCATGGCGCGCCCCGGCGACGACAATCGCATCGCCGCAAGGCCCGCGCAGCTTCCGGCGAGCGCGAATAACGTCAGGCTGGCATGATATTGAAAATGATCTGCCACGAACGAGTAGCGAAAGGGATAGACGTTGAAGAAGCCCAAGGCCGGCATCAGTACGCCGCCATAAATGAGCGCTGCAGCCAGGGGACCGCGACCGATCCGGCGCCGCGCCATCCACAAAACCACGGGCACCATAAGCGCCGTCGCGGGATACAGGAATTGCCACCACTGCTGCTGGTCGATGTTCCAGCGGTGATAAAAGAAAATAAGCGGATAGGGCCAAGCCAGCTTTCCGGCGTAGAACCAGATCGCCCTGCCGGCAATCAAACCGCGTTCGATGGGCGTGAAGTCCCACTCTTCACCTTGTGCCCCCACGTGCGTCTTTTCCAGCATCGCCGTATGCCGGCCCATAATTCCGCCGATGATAAAAAACGGCAAGAGGGGGACGACGTTGCGCCAGCCGATTCGGCCTCGCTTCCACCAGATGACGACCAGGATTACAGCCGGCATCGTGGCCACGACCGTCTTGCTCAGTAGTGCCGCAAAAAACAACAGCCACGACAGCGCGTACCAACCCCAGCGACCAGCCTTGGACGAAGGCGATTCTTCGGCGTCGTCTTGATCCAGCGGCGCGAAGCGGAAATACGCGATCATCGAGCTCAGCACGAGCGCCAAGCTCAAGACGTTCTTGCGCTCGGTGACCCATACCACCGACTCGACGCACACGGGATGCACGGCGAATAATGCCGCCGCCAGCCATGCGCCAGGTACCTCGAGTCGCTTGAGCAACCTCCATAGCAGCCAGGCGCTCGTCGCGTGCAACAGCACGTTAACGAGGTGATATCCCAGGGGATTCAAGCCCCAGAGGTGATATTCGATCCAGAACGTCGTATGAACGAGCGGGTAGTATTGCGGGATCGACAGTGGCTCTAGCCACATTTGCCGCAACCCGGCGAGCGATCGCAAAGTGGGATTGCGCGTGACGTAGGCATCGTCGTCCCAAATGAATTTATCACGCACGACCGGCGCATAGGCGACGATGATCAGCAGGGCCAGTAAGGCCGCTCCGACCAACGTTCGGCGCGGTTCGAACCAATTTGTCGGCGCAGGCGCATCCGCCGGTTGGATCGTGCCTTGGTCTGGCGAGTTGTCACTCTGCAATACGTGCATCGAGATTGTTTCGTGTTTCGTCAATTCGCTTCGTCAGCGGTAGTTTTCTTGCGCTCGGCCTGCTGGTCGCCGCGGCTACTTTTCCATCGACATGCGCTTGAACTCTTGTGCTTGTGCCAGATTCGCACGGGCCTGGGCATTGTTCGGATCGAGGCGCAGTGTCTCGCCAAAGCACCGGATGGCGCGATCGTTCTGCCCCATTTTCAACAATGCGGCACCTAGGTTCTGCAATGCCTCGATATAACCGGGGCGCAATCTCACCGCTTCGGCGTAATGTTGTGCTGCCCCGGCGAGATCTTCTCGTGCGACGAGCAGGTTGGCCAGCTCGTAATGCACTTCCGGGCGATCGGGATACCGTTGGACGACGGCCGTCAAATGCTCGATGGCCTCGGACGTCTTTCCTTGTCTGACCAGCGCAACGGTCAGGTCGTTCTGGGCGTCGACGAGCCGCGGGTCACTTCTCAGTGCTTGCTCGAAGCGCTGTTGCGCCGCGGCCCAGCGGTCGGCCAGACCGTCCACACGGCCGAGCCCATACAAAGCCCGGGCATTTTCGGGTTCATAAACGAGCGTTTGCTCGAAATATCCGGCCGCTTCGTCGCGATGATCTTGCAGAGCCATGAAGCCGAGAGAGTTGTAAACATCGGTATACGAAGGTTTCAGACGTACCGCCTCTTGGTAATGCGCAATCGCTTCCTGTCGTTGGCGCGGATCACGGCGCGTCTCGCCCAATTCATCCAAAACATTTGCCAGGCAGGCATGCAGCCGTGGTTGGCTCGGCGCGACTTCCAGCCCCGCCCGCGCCATGTTCAGGGCCTCGTCCGCGCGACCGAGCGAATCCAGATGCGTGCTCAGGTTCAGATAAGCGATCCAACTCTGCGGATTCTTGGCGATCGTATCTCGATAGAGTACTTCCAGATCGTGATAGATAAATGTCTGACAATAAGTGAGCACGGCCAACGCGAACAGAACCAGGCTGGCTCCGACGCGCGCCATGACTCGCTGCTGCGGCTTTAACCCGCTCGAGAGGGTCACAGCACTCGCCGCGACAAGCGCGATCAGCGCTATGCTGGCATGGTACTGAAAATGGTCGGAAACCTGCGCGTACTGCATAAAGTAGACGTTAAAGAATCCCAGCGCAGGCACCATCACTCCACAAAAGATCAACACGGCCGCCAACGGGCCACGGCCTATCGAATTACGCGCGAGCCAAAGTCCGACCGGCAATAAAATGGCAGCCAGAGGAAAGAGGTATTGCCACCACTGCCCCGAGTCGATGGTGAAATTCGGATAGAAAAGCACCAACGGATGCGGCCAGGCCAACTTGGCTACATAAAACCACAGGGCGCGTCCGGCCAGGAGCAGACGTTCGACCTCTCCCATCGACCATTCGTTGCCCTCGGCGCCGACGTGATTCAATTCGACCCAGCGTGTGACCAGGCCCATCGCGATCGATAGACCAAACAGTGGGGCCATGTAGGCCACGTCGCGCGCCGTGACGCGGCCGCGTTTCCACCAATAAATCACCAGCATCACGGCGGGCAGCGTGACCACCACGGTTTTGGCGAACAGCGCCAGGGCGAACAGCACTACTGCGGTCGCATACCAGCGCCACCGCCCGGGACCGGGTGACGGTGCGGTCGAGGCTTCAGGCGGATCGAAGCGCACGTAGGCCAGCATCGCCAACAAGGCCAACGACAGGCTCAAGACATTTTTCCGCTCGGTCACCCAGGCTACCGACTCGACTTCAACCGGATGCACGGCAAAAATCGCCGCCGCCAGCCACGCCCCTGGCACTTGCAGCCGCAGCAGCAGACGCCACACCAATAGCGCGGCCGTGGCGTGCAGCAGGATATTGACCAGGTGATAGCCGAACGGAGCCAGTCCCCACAGGTGGTACTCCACCCAGTATGTGGTGTACATGAGGGGGTAATACTGCTGAATCGAGCGTGGCACAAACCACATTTGCCGTAGCCCGTCGAGCGATCGCAACGTCTCGTTGTTCGTGACGTTGGTTTCGTCATCCCAAATGAACTCGGCATCAAGCGCCGGCAGATAGGCAATGACGACCATGGCCACGAGCGCGACACCGGCCCAAATCGTCAACGATTGCCACGCCAGACCGACTTGAGGAGAGAGCGCACCGGCACCTCGGGTCGAGGCAGCTTGGCGGCGCTGTCGGTCCTGGGTCGACTTCGTGGGCGGCATGGCGAAGATACAAAGAAGTGAGATGACAATCGAGCCATCGGCACAGCGTCGGATACGCTGCGCCAGCGCTATCGCGGGCCGAATTACCGCAGTAGCAACAGCCCGAAATGGGTAGCGATCGGGGAAATCTTGAGCCTAATCGCCTGCCTGGCGGCGGACAAGCCGGCGTAACGCTTAAACCCAAGCCATTTCGGCCGTTGCACGCAATTGCATTGCCGCTTAACTTGCAACTTGGCGTCCATTTCGCCGAACGGCATTGCATGCGAGTGAACCGTGCATAGCGTCTGCTGCCGGCTCATGCCGCGAGGACAAGCTCACGATTCGAGGCCAAAAATCGATGCATGATCTCGTTCGCTGGACGGTCGCGGTGACACTCGTGCTGCTGGTGCCGATTATTCCATTTCTCAGCTTTGGTGACTCGCTCGAAGCGCAGGTCGAGCGCTGGTTCGACACGGCGCTTTCACCGATGGCGACGGCGGCCATCGTTGTCGGAATCCTGGCCAGTGACATTCTGCTCCCGGTTCCCTCGAGCTTCGTTAGCACGCTGGCCGGCGCACGTCTCGGCTTCCTCGGGGCAACGGCTGTGGTGTGGCTGGGCATGACGCTGGGCGCCATGATCGGTTTTGCACTGGCCCGCGCGTTCGGCCGGCCGCTGGCGCAGCGTTTCTCCTCGGCAGATGATCTGCGACGCATGGAAGCACTGGGCGAGGACCGCGGTCCAGCGGTACTGGCCCTGACCCGACCGTTGCCGGTCCTGGCCGAGGCGAGTGTCTTGCTGCTGGGTGCGGTGGGCGTTCCTTGGCGCCGGTTCTTGCCGGTCGTTGCGCTTGCCAATCTGGGGCTGGCCGCCGCCTACGCGGGCTTGGGGTACTATGCGGGTCAAGAAGGAAACTTGCCGGTCGCACTAGCGGCATCGATCGCGCTGCCACTGTTGGCCACGACGGCCGCGCGTTATTGGCTCCCCTCGGCACGCGAAGCATCTTGAGAATTGGCTAAGCGTGCTACGAGTTCAACACCGCTGATGTTGGACTATCGCTGGTTCGAATTGAATGTCCTTAAAACAAATGTAGTTGCTGATGACCAAGAATCACGAATTCTCTGCCGCCGAAGTCATCGGGGATAACCTGTCGGCCGTCGAGCATGTAACGACACATGCCACGGGCCCGGCTGGTGCGCTGCCGCTGACCGAGGAAATGTTGCGCGACTGGCCCAGCGGTGACATATTCGGACTGACGCAGAACGCGGGCATGGGCTGGCCCGTCACCGAAATGCTCGGCCCGCAGTTCGTCCTGCTCAGCACCCAAGGTGGCATTCGCGCAGCCGACGGAACGCCCATCGCCCTGGGGTATCACACAGGGCATTGGGAGGTCGGGCTGCTGATGCAGGCCGCGGCACGTGAACTAAAATCCGCAGGTGGCGTTCCATTCGCCGCGTTTTGCTCGGATCCTTGTGATGGGCGAACGCAAGGGACGACGGGCATGTTCGATAGTCTTCCTTATCGCAACGATGCTGCCATCATCTTCCGCCGCCTGATTCGTTCGCTTCCCACGCGTCGTGGTGTGCTGGGAGTCGCGACGTGCGACAAAGGGCTGCCGGCGATGATGTTGGCACTGGCCGGATCGCGTGAGTTGCCGTGCGTGCTGGTGCCTGGTGGAGTTACCTTGCCCGCCACCGAGGGAGAAGATGCCGGCAAAGTGCAATCAGTCGGGGCGCGCTTTGCTCATCAAGAGATCTCGCTCGAGGAGGCCGCGATCTTGGCGTGTCGTGCGTGTGCCTCGCCCGGTGGTGGCTGCCAATTCCTTGGTACGGCCGCAACGTCGCAAGTCGTGGGCGAGGCGCTGGGGCTTTCGCTGCCGCATTCGGCGCTCGCGCCGTCAGGTCAGCCGATCTGGCTCGACACGGCACGCCGCAGTGCACGGGCTCTGTGGAATTTGCATGCCCGCGGCATCAAGCTGCGCGATATTCTGACCGATGCGGCGGTTCGCAACGCGATGGTCGTACACGCTGCGTTCGGCGGCTCGACGAATCTGTTATTGCACATACCAGCGATCGCGCACGCGGCTGGATTGCGACGCCCGACGGTTGACGACTGGCATAAGATCAATCTACAAGTGCCACGACTTGTTGATGCCTTGCCCAACGGTCCGATGGGCCATCCCACGGTGCGCGTTTTCCTGGCGGGGGGCGTTCCCGAGGTGATGCTGCACTTGCGCGAGCTGGGACTCTTGGACCTTGGCGTGATGACGGCGGCCGGCATTACGCTCGGCGAAGTGCTCGCCTGGTGGGAGACGAGCGAGCGGCGCAAGAAACTTCGGCAAGCCCTTTTTACGGCCGACGGCGTTGATCCCGGCGATGTCATCATGTCGCCCGACAAGGCGCGCGAACGCGGCCTGACAAGCACTGTGTGCTTCCCGCGCGGCAATCTGGCGCCTGAAGGATCGGTCGTGAAAAGCACCGCCATCAGTCCCAAAGTCCTCGATCCGTCGGGCGTGTATCACAAGCTCGGCCCGGCTCGCGTCTTCACTCGCGAAGTCGATGCCACCGCGGCGATCAAGGGACGCGGCGAACGTCCGATCAAGCCTGGTGACGTGCTGGTGCTTGCCGGCCGCGGACCGCTGGGCTCGGGCATGGAAGAGATTTATCAGATCACCGCGGCGCTGAAGCATCTTTCCTGGGGCCACGAAGTGACGGTGGTGACCGACGCTCGCTTTTCCGGCGTCAGCACGGGCGCTTGCATTGGCCACGTCGGACCCGAGGCTCTGGCGGGCGGGCCGCTGGGTAAATTGCGCGACGGCGACCTGGTGCAAATCATGATCGATTGCCGCAACCTGGTGGGCACCGTCGACTTTGTCGGCGACGAGCACCAGCGACTCGAGCCAACGGCCGCGGCCGCTGTATTGGCCGCACGGCCGGTGCGCGAGGATCTGAAATCCGACGCCGCGTTGCCGGACGACACACGCCTGTGGGCGGCTCTGCAAAGCGCGAGCGGTGGTACCTGGGGGGGCTGCGTCTACGACGTCGACCGAATTATCGCGGCTTTGGCGCGCGGTGCGATCGAATAGCGGACTCTCAACGGGCTACGTCTACCGCACGGCGGCAGGAGTATGCGCCGATAGCTCGGCGAGCGCCGCTTGCAGCCTAGCGATCGCCGCTTCGTCATGAGCTGCGGATAGGCCGATCCGCAGTCGCGCCTGGCCCGGGACGACGCTGGGGGGACGAATCGCGGGAACATAGAAGCCGCGTTTAGCTAGTTCGCTCGATAGTTCCAGCGCCCGTTGCGGCTCTCCCACGACCAGCGGAATGATCTGACTGGCCGATCGATCGACGTCCCAGCCCTGCTTCGCTAGTGCGCTGCGCAACCGGTCGGCGCGTGCGAGCAATTGCTGGCGACGGCTTGGTTCTTCTCGCACGATCGCTAGCGCCGCCGAGGCCGCCGCACACGCGGCTGCCGGCGGGGCGGTGGAAAAGATATACGGTCGCGCGCGGTTGATAAGCCAATTAATCAGACTCATTGGCCCGCAGACGAAACCGCCGACGCCGCCGAGCGCCTTGCTGAGCGTGCCGACCCGCACGTCGATGCGGTCGCTGACACCGAAATACTCGGTCACACCGCGCCCTGCGGCGCCGAATACGCCCGTGGCATGCGCTTCGTCCACCATCAGCATCGCCTGATGCCGCGCGGCCAGATCCGAAATCTCGACCAAGGGAGCGAGATCACCGTTCATACTAAACAACGAGTCAGTCACGATCAGCCGGCGCCGCGCATCGCGCGAGGCGGCCAGCATCGCTTCCAATTGCCGCCAGTCGTTATGCGGATAAACGGCGATCTCGGCCCGCGACAGCCGGCAGCCGTCGATCAGGCTGGCATGGTTTGTTTCGTCCGCCAGGATGACATCCCCGCGCGAGACCAGCGTCGTAACCGTCGCCAGGTTGGCGGCGAAGCCTGAGGAGAAGACGATCGCGGCTTCCGCCTCTTCGAACGCGGCAAGATCGGCCTCGAGCTGCGCGTGAGCCGTGCCCCGTCCGGCCAACAGCGGACTCGCGGCGCTACCCCACCCTTCACGGTCGATACAGGCTTGCGCGGCGGCCGTCACGCGCGGATCGGCGGCCAGTCCGAGATAGTCATTCGAGCCGAAGTTCAAGCACGGCCGACCATTTACTTCGAGCGCGGCGCCTGCAGGTCCCTGATGCGTGAACTGCCGCCGCAGCAGATCCTGCGAGGCGAGTATCGTTAGTTCGTCTTCGATCCAATCGAGTGAGTTGCGTCTTTCGGCCATGCGTTACTTTCCGCCCTGGCGCGAATGAGCCAGCTTCACAATCGT
Organism: Pirellulales bacterium; assembly: GCA_036499395.1. Lineage (NCBI taxonomy): Bacteria > Pseudomonadati > Planctomycetota > Planctomycetia > Pirellulales > Pirellulales bacterium. Next base: position 161,944 of record DASYDW010000064.1, on the reverse strand, counting down.
GTCGAATTCCGGTTTCGTCACCGGCTGGATCGACAGTCGCGATCCCCGTTTCAACAGCTCCATTTTCGCGAGCGCCTTTTGCCCACGTAGAAAATCGAGAGGCAGTGCCGTCGGAAATATCTCTTCCAGTTGGATGTCGACCATGTACCAAATGGGTTTTTCAGCCGTCGACTTGGGATCGAAGTGATGATTCGTTTTTTGCCAGGCCGTATGGTCGGGATAGCCTTCGCGTACGACGCTGGCCGTCCCCACAACTGCCGGCGGGTCGGCGGCTGAATGATAAAACAACACATGATCGCCTGGCTTGATGTCGTCGCGTAGAGAATTGCGCGCTTGATAGTTGCGCACACCGTCCCAAAACGTCGTCTGTTTCGGCGCGGCAGCCAAATTTTGGATCGAAAAGCTTTCGGGCTCGGATTTGAAGAGCCAGTAGCGGGCGGATTTTGCCATTGTTGATAATGTGGGAACTGTGGCGATGAGCGGCAGGTTTGACAGCGGCTAAAATGCCGCAGCGAGTCGATTCTAGGGCACTGTCCGGCGATTCAAAAGGCGCTCGACAAGGGCAGTGATTTCAAGCCTTACCAGCTGCCACGGTATAATCTTAAGGCGATTCATGGCCGGCACTTCCGCGCACCGAGGCGACTCTTTTTCGAGAGTCGTGCAAGACGCCATGCCCTGGCGGTAACTCTGTTGGTAGCCATGACAAAGGCACAATCCCCCAACCAAGCCGAAGGGCGGGTGCCGCAGGTTGCGGTCGACTGGCAGGCGGCGCTTGCCGAGCACGACCGTTGGCTGCGGATGGTGGTCCGCGCGCGGGTGGGAGATTGGCAGGCGGTCGACGAGGTGCTGCAAGAGGTGTCGTTGGCCGCGGTGGCGCAGAAGGCGCCGCTTGCGGACGCCACGAAAGTCGCACCCTGGCTGTACCGTCTGGCCGTGCGGCAGGTGTTGCTCTACCGGCGCAAGCACGGCCGGCGGCGCAACCTGGTCGACCGTTTTGCACGCGAGACGCAGCCGACGGAGGTCGATCGACGCACGGTCGATCCCTTGCAATGGCTGATGGCCGATGAGCGAGGAAGACAAGTGCGCGAAGCGCTGGCGACGATGGTGTCGCGCGACGCGGAAATTCTGTTACTCAAGTATGCCGAAGATTGGAGCTACCACGATATCGCCAGCCACTTGGGTATCAGTCATAGCGCGGTCGAAGCGCGGCTGCACCGCGCCCGGCTACGTCTGCGCGAAGCGCTGACGGCGGTAAACGTGATCGAGGTATAACAATGATCAAGCACGAACAAGAATTCACTCCCGACGAACTGCGACAGCTCGACCGTTTGGTTGACGGCGAGTTGGGCGATCAAGAACGGCGGCAACTGCTCGCCACACTCGACACGCGGCCCGACGGCTGGCGCCGCTGCGCGCTGGCATTTCTCGAGGCGCAAACCTGGGAGCAGGAGCTAGGCAGCTTTGCAGTGCCGCCGAAATCTGTGAAGCCAAAAGTCGCGGATGTCGCCGCGCCGGTGGCGGAATCGACTGTGACGAGTTTCGAATCGAAACCAACGGTCGAAGCTTCTCCGAGCCTCTGGTGGAAAGCGACGAACGTGAGCCTGCCGTGGGCGATGGCCGCCACGTTCCTGTTGGCGTTTGGGCTGGCTTGGACAATTCGCTCCCCCGAAGCCCGGCAATTGGTCGGCGATTCCGACACGGGTGCGCCGGTCGTCACGAAATTGGCGACGGCCGATCCGCTGCCGCGCAATACCGCGAAGAAGGCTGATGCAGCTACTGACACAGGTCGTTTGGACACGGTCAAGCTCGTAATGGATGACGGCGCGCGTGGTCAGCGTGAAGTCGAGCTACCGATCGAATCCACAAGCGCTGACGATGCCTGGCTGACACAGCGCGAACCGATCGTGCCGCGCGAATTGCGGCAGGCCCTGGAGCGGATGGGACATCGCGTCGACGAGCGGCGGCAGTTTTTGCCAGTGCGCCTTGACGACGGTCGGCAGTATGTCGTGCCCGTCGACCAGGTCGAGTTCACGCCGGTCAGCGCCGCTGTTTACCACTAAATCCGTGTTATTGCGCCGAACCGCGGGGCTGCCGATTGGTTGGCCCGTTGCTGAAGATTAATTGAGGTACTACGTGTTCCGCCATTGTGAAAGGACAAATCCTATGGCACTCCCCACTTTGCGAACAAATTTGCTGCGCCTGGCGAGCCTGGCCGCCATGCTGACAATCGCCACGGTTGTACAGGGGCAAGAAACGCTTACGAAGGAATACATGCTGGGCGTGAGTTGCGCACCGCTCACCGAGGACCTGCGCGACGAATTGAAGATCGACGAAGAGAAAGGGCTGGTCGTCATCGACGTGATTCCCGACAGCCCGGCGGGCAAAGGGGGAATGCAGAAGAACGACATTCTAGTGTCGGTGGGTGACAGGCCGCTGGCCGAGGTCGCGGATTTGATCGCGGCGGTTAGCGCCGCCGGCGGAAGCGAGATAACCATTACCCTGGTCCGCGAGGGGGAGCGGCAAGACGTCGCCGTAACGCCGAGGAAACGTCGCGATATCAACTTCAATCTGCCAGTTCCTGGCGCAGGAACGCCGGTGGGTGTGCAGATCATCCGGCCGGGGCGCATGTTACCGCCACGGATGGCGCTGATGATGCATCATCCCGATCTGCCAGACGATATGTCGGTGACGATTCAGAAACGCGGCAAGGAGCCTGCGAAAATCAAGGTCGAGCAAGGAGACAAAACATGGGAAGTGACCGAAGGAACGCTCGACCAGCTTCCCGAAGAAGTCCGCCCGCATGTCGAGCCGATGGTGGGACGCCTGGCGATCAAACTGCCGGCAGGCGTTGGCGATGTGTTGACGTACGTGCCGAATTCCGACGAACTGCACGAGCACGTTCGCAATGCGCGTGATGCAGCTCGCACCGCAGGTCGCGAGGCCGAGCGGGCCGCCGCCGAGGCGCGCCAGGAAGCCGACGCCGTCACCCGTGAAGCGCAAGAGCAGGCTCGCGACGTGACACGCCAGGCGCGGCTGAAAGTTGTCGAGCTGCGGCGCTCTGCCGAAAAGGCCGCTCGCGATACGGCCGACGATGCCGTCGATCGCGGCCTGAGCTGGCTCGATAAACAACTGGACGAACGCTTCAACCAATTGGATCGTCGCATCGACGAACTGCACGGCATTGTCGATTCACTTCGCGGCGAGAAGATTCTTGTGCCGGATCAGGACGCGGCCGAGAAGCCAGCGGAGAAATCGGCCGACAAGCCGAAGGAATAGCCACATCGTAGCGAGAAGCAAAAATAAGGCGGCGGCCGTTTCGGCATGAGAGCCGTCGGCCGCCGCTTTTTTGTTTTCTCGCGTTGACGAGTGTGCGGAGCTATTTGCGCACTTGTTCGAAGTAGTTCGTCCCCTTCTTGTTCGACGTGGCGATGTCTAACAGTCCATCGCCGTTGATGTCGGCCACATCGAATTGCGTGCCGACGCCGCTGTCGTTATCGATTTCATGCGGAATCCAGATTGGCTTGCCATCCTGGCGCGTCAACTCGAACCAATAGACCACGGCCGGTGCGTCGGGATCGACGTCCCCCTTCGGACCGTGCGCCCAATAACGCTTGCCGGTGACGAAGTCGGGCAAGCCGTCGCCATTGATGTCGGCCATCATCAGGGCGTGCGTCTGCGAAAAGCCGCGATCGATCAGGTGGGTCTTCCAGCCTTGCGGCGATTGTTCGTGCCACCAGATGCCCAGCTCGTGTCCGGCCGAGGTGAGCACGTCATTGTCACCGTCGCCATCGAAGTCGTAGACGTACATCTGCGCGCAGTTGGCGCCGAGATCGGCCGGATGAAACTGCCATTCGCCTTGCGCTTTTTCCGCCGGTGGCGATTCCCACCAACCTTCACGAACGACCACGTCGTTGCGGCCATCTAGATTCAAATCCCCCACGCCCAGTCCGTGGATGAACTTGCCGGTACAAGGGGCGCCTTTGGCCGAGATGGCTTGGATCGGCCACAGCCCATGTACGTCTGCAGCCGGCCGGCGCGCGATGCCCATCCAGCGATCGGGTCCGTCGGGATTGGCAGGGTCGGTCGAGTATCCCATCACCAAGTCGCGGCGTCCGTCACCGTCGACGTCGAGATACGTGGGACTTTCGTTGTTCGTCACGGGAGTAACGATGTTTCGCTTCCAAGGGCCACCGGCCGATTGCGGATTCTCGAACCACCAGGTGTGTTGGCCCGGGAAATCGACGACCAAGAGATCGGTCCAGCCGTCGCCATTCACATCGTCGGCGAAGTTGCAAAAGCTGTTGCTGTAGTTGTGCGGGTCGTATTCCGTTGGATTCTCGATGACCGGATGCATCTTCCAATCGGGCGCGGCGAAATAAACATAGCCGGCCGAGATATCCTTAATCCCGTCGTGATTGAAGTCGCCGATCGAGGCCCCTTCACTACGAAACTTGCTATCGATTTGGGTGCGTTTGAAGCTGATCTTGGGCGCCTTGTCCGCGGCCGCGCCGTTCGAAATTAAGACGTTGAAGCATAAAGCTGCATAGAACAAACTCGCCATCGCCATTCCGCCGCGCATCGAGTCACCTCGCAAGTACATAGACCTTTCAGAAAGACCTCTGGCCACGAACACCAACCAGGGCCGGAGTTGCTTGCAAGTCTAACGTGCCGGCAACGCGGGCGATAGCACGCGAAACGCCGCGAAAATTGCCTCGGGAAGGCATCTGGTCGGGCGGTCTTCGGATGCCTCAAAGCGAAGGTATGTGACTCGATGGCCCGCTAGCGGCATGTGCTTGCGCACCCGCACGGAAAAATCGCGTCAATCGATCCGGCCACACGGCCGATACATGGAATACCGCACCTCTGGCGCGCTGAATTTTTGCGCGCCGCCGATCCTGCCTGACTCTCCTTCCGTCCTGTCATTCCTGCCGAGGCCGCGCCATGAAGTCGCGTTGCTGGACCTTCGCCATTGCAGGCACGCTGAGCGTGCTTGCCGGTTGCGTCACGACAAAGCAAACCGACACCGCGCGCACCGGCGTCGAGCAGTTGCTGCTTTCAACGGCCACGGATCAAGCGCTCGACAAGATCGACCTGGCTCCGATCGCCCGTGCCAAGGTATTCGTCGATACGCAATACCTGGATTGCGTGGATAAGAACTACGTCATTGTCTCGCTGCATCAGCGATTGCTGCGACAAGAGTGCAAGCTCGTCGAGAAGCGTGAAGACGCCGAAGTGGTCGTCGAAGTCGGTGCTGGCAGCCTGGGCACCGATCGTACGGAATGGTTCGTCGGCGTTCCCGAAATTCCGCTGGCCATGCCGTCGCCGATTTCGATTCCCAAGCTCTCGGTCTTCACGCGCACCAAGGCGATCGGCACGGCCAAGCTGTGCGTCGTCGCTTTGGACGTGCAAACGCACCAGGCCGTAATTAATTCGGGCTATTCTCTCGCGCGCAGCGATCAGAGAGACTGGAACGTGCTAGGGATCGGAAGCGTACAGACCGGTACTGTGCCGAAGCAAATCGAAGATTCGACGGGTGAGAGTGAGACGCTGAAGCTCCCGTCGAACATCGCGCAGAAAGCAACTTTGAAGCGCTAGCGCAAAAAAAGAACCCCCCTCGTCTCCGAGGGAGGTTCATCTGGTTGTTGCAAACGCGCGTTGACCTGATGCCACGATGCATCGCGCGGCCTAAAATCCCAGGTCCGAATTCTCGCCGACCAGTTGCTCGACCCGTTGCTTGATTAGAGAATCTCGCGAGCTGGTTCGCTTGTCGATCGATTCGCGCAAACGCTTGAGCTGACGCTCGAGGCGTTCCAATTCGAGCTGTCGGCGCTGCTGACGCACTTCGAATTGCTGGAGCACGACGTCTTCGAGGTCGCCACGCAGTGCGTCACGGTCGCTGTCGCTCGTCGTCGCTCGATAGCGGACCGTGATGTCTTGAGAGCGCGCTTCTAAGCGCGCTTCGGCCGTGTCGAGCTTTTCCATCTCGGGGTCGCGCGGACGGGGACCCGAGGGATGCGGCGCATACGGCGACATCGGGGGGTGTGGCGGCCTCGCCCCGTAAGGTCCAGGGGGCGGAGGAAGTGGTGCCCCTAGGCCATCACCCGGTTGCCGCGGCGGAGGAGGGCCATCAAGTCGCGGACGGGGAGGCGGCCCCGGCGGCGGCATGGGATCATCCGGACCCCGCTCGAAACCTCCTGGAGGCGCGTATGGGCTATCTGCGGCCGGCCGAACGGCCCGCGGCGCGTCGTCGTCAGGGGACGCTGGCTCGGCGCTCTGCACGTCGCCGGCCGCACGCAGTGCCGCACCAACGCCGGCGCGCAGTGCATCTGCCGCGGGGCGAGGTGTCCCCGGCGCGGCGCTCAAGGGCCTTCGCAGCCCACGCAGGCCGCCACCAGGCACCGCGGTTGGCGCTACTGGGGTGGCGGGCTTGGCCGCTGGTGCTGCCTTTGCGGCGGGCTTAGCCTCCTCGGCCGGCGCAGCCGGGCTCGCCGCAGCTTCCGCAGCTGGCTTGTCCGAGGACGATTCTTCTTTGGCCGCTGGAGCTGTGTCGTCGGCCCGCGCGCTATGGGCAGCGCCCAGCGCCAAGGCTATCGCGAAACAGATCAGATATCGCAACGTCATTTTGGCACTCCTAAAGTTCGCCACCCTTGATTTCCTGTTCGAACTGGTCGACTTGCGACTGAAAAAGCGCGATGCTGTCCGGCCGCTCGCGCCACTGCTTTTCGACGGTTTGCATCTGTTCGGCCAGTGACGCTGTCTCACCGGCCAATTCGTCTTCCCAAGGACTGATCTTGTAGGGCGGGTTAGCCGTCTCGATCGGAGAATCGTCGGCGATGGCGCTTTCGGGAGTCAAGGCCAGTCCCGACGGAACAAAGTCTTGCGGGGCCTGTACGGCCCTTTCAGGCAAGGCCACTGCCACGACCGTCTCGCCGCGTGGCGCTAGCATAACCCCACTAGCCAGAAGCAACAGTGATGCGGCCGTGGCCAATAGACTGGTGCCGATCACGAATCGTTTGCGCCGCTCGTGCCGTGTAATCTTGTCGAGCAATCGCGAGGTGAAAGCGCTCTCGTCGAAAGCCTGTTCGGACGCAGCCGCGAGGTGCGTAAAAGCACCCCAAGCCTCGGCCAGTTGCGGATCGTCGAGAGGATTCGGTTCCGAGTGATTCACGACGGATTCTCCACCAACAGCTTTCGCAGTGCCATCAATCCGCGGCGGGCATGGCTCAGCACCGTGTTGGTTGGGCATCCCAGAGTCTGTGCGATTTCCTGGAATTCCATATCGCCGTAGTATCGCAGTAGTAATGTGCGTCGCTGCACGTCGCTGAGGATCTCCAACGCTTCGGCCAGTTGTTGCCGGTTCTCGGTGCTCAATAGCGCCGCCAGCGGCGGACCATCAGCCACGACCGGCTCGACTTGTTCCCAATGCGCCTCGGTAATGATTCGTTCGCGTCCTGCCACCCGGGCCCGATCGCAAACCAACCGGTCCGCGATCCGCAGCAGGTAAGCACGCGGTGTGCCCTGTTCGGCGTAGCGTTCGCGGGCTTGCCAGGCTCGGCAGAATACCTCTTGCAGCAGATCGTCCACCGCGTGCTGGTCGCGGATCATGGCCGCCAAAAATCCCCGCACCGGCCGCGCATGGTCGCGGACCCATTCGGTCAGGCGCTCGGTGTGCGGGATGCGATTGGCCATGACTACAACGTTAACAACGACGTGAGGGAAGAAAAATTGCAGCCGGCAACAAAAAACGGCCAAAAGCGGACTTGTCGGCCGCCGGGCGGTGTGAAGAGTGTGCCCCACGCCCTGAGGCAGACCCCCTTTTTGCTGCGTTGTGGCCTGGGCTTGGCGTCCGGGGGGCCGATCCCCAGACAGTCCATAAACGACCGTTGACGCGGTGACTCGGCCGACGGATGCTCTATAGAAGCCGCTAGCAGCCGGGGTTGAGGCGGACCCTGCGAGCTGCTCGTTCCTCGAGGAGCTTGGGGTGCCAGAATCCCGCCTGTTGATCATTGACCCGGATCCCGCTGCGCCGGCCAGCTACGCCCAGGGGTTATCGGGCTTGGAAGGCTGCGTCCAGGTTTTCGAGCAAGATTTGGCCGCGGCCGAGCGGCGACTCGGCGACGAGTGGTACGACGCACTCATCGTATCATTGCGCCCGCCAGAGACGGCCACGCTCGAGCTGGTCGAGCGAGTTCACGGTCGTGAACCGTCGCTGCCGATCATCTTGGTCACGGATCCCGCGCTGCCCAACGGCGCGTCCACCGCGGCCCGGCTGGGCGCTGTGGAAAGCCTGTCGTTACCTTTGGGCAAAGGGGCGATGACGGCGCTCTTGGAAAGATTGCTCAAAGAGCGTCGCCGGGATGCCGAGCGCAGTTTGCTGCGCCGCCAGATCGAGCGTCCCTACAGCTTCGACGATATCGTCGGCACCTGCCCGGCAATGCGGAAGGTCTTTGAAACCATAAACCAGGTGGCGGATTCCGGCGTCGACGTGTTGGTCGTCGGCGACACCGGAACCGGCAAGGAGCTGGTCGCGCGTAGCATTCATCGCCGCAGCCGCCGCGCCGAAGGTCCGTTCGTGCCGGTCGATTGCGGCGCGATTCCCGAAAATCTCTTGGAAGCGGAATTCTTCGGCCACGAGAAGGGGGCCTTTACCGGCGCCGATCAGCGCAGCATCGGGCTGTTGGAGTTCGCTGACGGAGGAACCTTTTTTCTCGATGAGTTGGGTGAGTTGCCGCTGTTGATGCAGGCCAAGCTGCTGCGAACATTGCAGGAGCGAAAGATTCGCCGCGTCGGCGGCCGCCAGGAGAACGACGTAGACGTGCGCATCGTCGCCGCGACGGCGCGTGATCTGGACGCGATGGTCGCGCAAGGTCGATTCCGCAAGGATCTTTACTACCGCATTAACGTCGTACGAATCGACCTGCCGCCGCTGGTGGCGCGCGGCGACGATTTGGGACTGCTGGCCGAGCATTTCGCCGTGAAATACAGCCGCGAGATGAACAAGCCGGTCTCGGGCATTACGCCCGAGGCGTACCAGGTTTTTGCGCACTATGCCTGGCCTGGGAATGTTCGAGAGTTGCAGAACGTGATTCGCCGGGCACTCGCGCTTTCGACGGATGCGATGATCGGGCTCGAGGATCTGCCTGACTCGCTGGTCGTCGCGGCCGGCGCGCATAAGGCGCTTCCCGACGGGCCGGCCGGCTACTTTCGGGTGCGCGACGAACACATGGCCAAATTCGAGCGGCAGTACCTGACGGAGCTTTTGCGCCGCCACGGCGGTGAGGTGACGTCGGCGGCGCTCGAAGCGCAATTGCCGCGCGGAACGCTCTATCGACTGTTGAAGACCCACGGCATCGACGCCGGCAGTTTTCGCACGTAATTCGCCGTAAACTGCGCGCCACAGTTTTGTGACAGTCATGTGCAGCGGCGCGGCGCAGGGCTTAAATCACGATGGCGAATCATCTTGCGTAGCTGCGACCGGTGGATTTCTGCGCCGGAGCCGTCGCGCACGTAGTAATCAGCTCGCTGCGCATTTCCGCGGGCGCAAAAAATATCGGGATCGCGAAAGTGCAACGCAGTGGCGGGTTTAGCACGCGCGTCATCGCTTCGTTTGTACCCTGCGATTCTCATGGCACGCGCGTTGCTTTAAGGGATCGTGGCACCTGAAGGTTTTCGGGTGAGGCGGCCGTTGGCCGATATGTTGATTTGAGAATGAAAGAGAGCGTCGCCATGAAAAAGATCGAAGCCATTATTCGCCATTTCAAGTTGGAGGACGTCAAGAACGCCCTGACCGAGAAGGGCGTACACGGCATGACGGTCTCGGAAGTACGCGGTTTCGGCCGGCAGAAGGGGCACACCGAAACGTACCGCGGAGCGGAATACGCTGTGGACTTCATCCCCAAGGTGAAGATCGAGCTCGTCGTGGCTAGTGCCGACGCACACACCGTCGTCGACGCCATCGTGAGCAAGGCCCGCACGGGCCAGGTTGGGGACGGCAAGATCTTCGTGTCAGATCTGACCGAAGTCGTGCGCATTCGCACTGGTGAGACGGATCACGCCGCCCTGTAAGAGTCACGCATCGCACGACAGGCGGAGTATGCAGCCGCGGAGCGACGGATGGCGACCGTTGCTCTGCGGTTGCATTTTTTTGCGCTAGCAGAACTCTAGTCCGGCGCACGTCGAACTATGAGGTCGCGATTGATTGCGCGGCACGCGGACCGGCATTGCGAACTTCTTCGTCCGCGAATTGAGAATACTTGGCGAAGTTCGCCTGAAACAGGCTGATCAACTTGTCAGCCGTACTCTGATAGGCGTCGGCCGAGGACCAGGTGTTTTTCGGCTGCAGTATCGCGGTAGGCACACCCGGGCAGCTTCGCGGAATCTCCAGCCCGAATGTGGGCTCGATGATCGTCTCGGCCTGCGCCAGTTCGCCCGAGTGGATGGCGTCGATTATGGCGCGGGTGTAGGCGAGTTTGATGCGCGAGCCGACACCGTACGCGCCGCCGGACCAACCGGTATTCACCAGCCACGCTTGCGCGTTGTGACCGCGAATCCGTTCGGCCAACAGCGTGGCGTATTTCGTGGGATGCCACACCATGAATGCAGCGCCGAAGCAGGCCGAGAAGGTGACCGTTGGATCCGTGACGCCAACCTCGGTTCCGGCGACTTTGGCCGTGTAACCGCTGAGAAAATGGTACATGGCCTGGGCCGGCGACAGCTTGCTCACTGGCGGCAGCACGCCATAAGCGTCGCACGCCAGGAAGATGACGTTCGAGGGCTGGCCACCGACGCATGGGATCTTGGCGTTGGGAATGAACTCGATCGGATAACAGGCGCGCGTGTTCTCGGTGAGCGAGTCGTCGGCATAATCCGGCTCGCGCGTTTTTTCGTCGTGGACAACGTTTTCCAGCACCGAGCCGAAACGGATGGCGTCGTGGATTTGCGGTTCGGCCGCGGCCGACAGGCCGATGCATTTTGCGTAGCAGCCCCCTTCGATGTTGAAGACGCCGGCGTCGCTCCAGCAATGCTCGTCATCGCCGATCAGTCGACGATGCGGATCGGCCGAGAGCGTCGTCTTGCCGGTGCCTGACAGGCCGAAGAAGAGCGTGACGTCACCGTCGGATCCTTCGTTGGCCGAGCAGTGCATGGGAAAAACGCCACTAAGCGGCATCAGGTAGTTCATGATCGTGAACACGCCCTTTTTCATCTCGCCGGCGTATTCCGTGCCCAGGATCACGACCTCGCCCCGTTCGAAGCTGATATCGACACTGGTGCGCGACGTCATCCGCGCGGTCAGCAGGTTCGCCGGAAATTCTCCGGCGTTGAGAATCGTGTAATCGGGCTTGCCGAATCTGGCCAGCTCCTCGTGCGTGGGGCGGATCAGCATGTTGTACATGAACAACGCGTGATAGGGACGCGCGCAGATCACGCGCACTTTCAATCGATATTGCGGGTCCCAGCCGGCGTAGCCGTCGACGACGTAGATCGTGGGGCGTGTTTCCAGATAGTCGACGGCGCGCTGTAAATTCGTGAGAAACGTGTGCTCGTCGAGCGGAATATTGATGTCACCCCACCACACGTTCGGCGAGCTATCGGGATGATCGACCAGCCGCTTGTCCTTCGGGCTGCGTCCGGTCTTCGAGCCGGAGCGCGTGATCAACGCGCCCGACGCGGTGAGCGCGGCGCGATCGTGTAGGATGGCTTCCTCGTACAGCCGCGCCGGCGAGGCGTTGTAAACAAGCTTGGGATTGGTCAGGCCATACGGGTGAAGATCGACAGAGTCCGTCATCGAAAGTCTCTTCAGAAAGAAGTCGGCCGCGGGCAACCATTCCCACGACAATTGGTGCGCGTTGTCGTCTGGCTGAGCGGCCGCGCCGTTCGATGGCTCGTTAGCGACGCGGCCAGACGATGTTACGAATTGATTATCGCCAGCGAGTGCCCCGCCTAGCGCGCTTGCTGGCCGTGAACTATACCCCGGTTGGACTCTCCAGGCCAAGCTCCGGTGCAATACCCTGCAGTGCGTCGATCACGAACTGAAAGTGTTCGTCCAGGTCGACCCCCAGGTCCTCGGCCCCGCGACGGATATCTTCGCGATTGACCGCCGCCGCAAAACCCTTTTGTTTCAACTTCTTGCGCACGCTCGATGCCTGCATTCCGGCGAGCCGTTCGGGACGCATGAGCGCGACGGCGACCGCAAATCCGGCCAGTTCGTCGCACGCATACAGGGCCTTATCGAGCCGCGAGCGGCGGGGACAGTCTGTCAGATAATCCGCGTGCGACTTGATCGCATAGATCACGTGCTCGGGATAGCCGAGGCGCGCCAGGATCGCGGCCCCCTCGAGCGGATGCGCGGGGGGATCAGGCCAGCGCTCGTAATCGAAATCGTGTAGCAGGCCGACGATGCCCCACGTCTCTTCGTCCTCGCCGAAGCGCCGAGCGTAGGCCCGCATGGCCGCTTCGACGGCCAGCATGTGCTTGCGCAGACTGTCGCTGGCGGTGTACTCGCACACGAGCTGGAAGGCGTCGGCTCGATTCACTTTGACTTCGTGCGAATGACGCGGCTAACGACGGACTAACGGTTCACGATTTAGAAAACAACATACGACACTGCTCGCCAGCATCCACCGATCACCCTCGGCAGGCGGTACGACTTAGCGACGCGTGGTGTCGCCGCCTTGGTCGGCCGCGGCCGTCTGCAGTTCACGCCAAGGCTTCGACGATTGGTAACTTTCCAATTCCTTGGACAGATCGGCCTTTTGCGCCTCGTCGCCAAGCTCGAGCGCCTTCTTCGACCATTCGACGGCGGTCGTAAAGTCGCCCGTCTCGGCGTAGCCGGCAGCCAGTGTGCTGAGAATATGCGGCTGCTTGTACTCGGTCACCTCGCAGGCTCGTTTGGCCAGCTCGATGGCGCGGCTGCCGTTACGTAGGCCTTCGTCGGGGCTGGTCGCCAGGACCCAGGCCAGGTTGTTCAGGACGCCGCTGTCGTCGTCCTTGATCGTGAGAGCTTTTTCCAGGTCGGCGACCGCGTCACGATGTTTTCCCGAGGTGAGATGCAAATCGCCGCGACCGCGATATGCCATCCAGTTTTTCGGGTCAGCCTGAAGGATCTCTTCGTAGATGCGTTGGCCGTTTTCCAATTTGCCTTCCACGACATAGACCGCGGCCAGTTGCAGCGCGGCCGCTTGATCGGCCGGCTCCAGCTTTCGGGCGAGCTCCAGATCGCTCACCGCGGCGCTAAACTTCTTGGCATGGGCCAACAGCGATGCACGCTGACGCAGCGCGGGCACCAGGCCCGGACGCAGATCGAGCGCTCGATTCAGATCCTCGAGTGCTTCTTCCAAGTGATCGGGAATCGCGGCTTCGGCTCGCAACAGCAAGGCGGGAACATTTTCCGGATCGATTCGCAGGATCTCGCTGAAATCCACCAAACCGTCCTCGTTGTTGCCGGACATGACGTTGATTCGCCCACGCTGCAGCAGAATCTCGATCGAGCCTGGCGACAGTTCGAGTGCGCGATCGAGCGCCGCTCGCGCGGCTTCCCATTTTTCGTCGGTGGCCAACGTGAGGGCCTTGGCCTCGTACGTGGCTGCGTCGTCCGGTTCGAGTTCGAGCGCCGCGTCGAAATCGGCCACTGCGCCGGCCGAGTCCTTCAACGCCAGCTTCATGGCACCGCGAGTCCGCAGCGCCTTCGGATCCTTCGGCGCCAACTTTACCGCGTCGTTCAAGTCAGCCAAGCCCTGCTCGGGCGATTCTTGCAAGCCGCTGCGCAACACCAGCGCCTCGGCCTGCTTCTCAGGCTCTTCGCCGCTGAGCCGCACCAATTCGTTAATGGCTACTATCGCGCGTTTGCGATCTCCGCCGGGCAACGTCTGCAATCGGGCAATCAAAAGGTGCGCCTCGGCCACATTAGGATCGTATTGCAGGGCGCGCTCCAGATCGGCCAGGCCGATCTGTCTCATTTGCGGCCATTGCGGAGGAGGAGCGCCGCGGCCGAAGATCATTTCGCAAATCGCGGAACCGCGCTCGACCAGTGAAGCCGAGAGGAGTTGCTTGGCGAAAACTTCGTTCTTGGTGGTCAGCCCTTTATCCAGCGCGCTCTCGCACAGGGTGATCACCGAATTCAACTCGCGAATGCTGTGCGCCCCCAGCTTGGATTCGATCGCGCGATCGAGATCCTCTTGTCCACCTTCCTTCTCCTCGACGGCCCACGCGCTGGTCGCGGCAAGGATCATCAGGGAGAGAAAGCTCGCGGCTCGAACGGACGCACGCATAATGTAACTCCCTCAAATAGCGATTCTGTGACCGTCCCTGGCACAGTCTCCAGGTTCCCTAACCCCTATTATGCCCGCAATCGGTATTTGACGCTATCCGAGTCCTACGGCGTAAATGCTGGCGTACTAGCAGTTTATAGTGGGGCCGGTAAATCGCGTTGCGAGAAGATCGCAGCGGCCACCACATAACAGGCCAGTCCGATGCCGATCAGAACGCCGTCATATCGCACCGATAGTGCCCAGGCCTGCTCGGCGTCGATCACCAGTGCCTGAGGCTCGCAGGCGGTGCCAAACGTCAAATACATCAGCCACGAAAAACGGTCGACTAGGCGGCCGATGACCTTAAAAACCAACTGCACCACATAAAAACCGCCGACTACGCCGATCGTGCGCCAGCGATGATTGTCCGTCGACGAGACCAGGGTGCTGACGCCTGAGAGAAAGAACATCATCGCGAACAGGTTCACGGCGCCGGGCACGAACGTGGTCCAATCGACGTGCTCGCTCAGCGATACCGTGGCCAGTCCCATGCAAGTCCCCAGCAGCACTGCCGTGGCCAGAACGGCCGAGCCGAGCGTCGTGACCGCGGCTTGCGTGGCCAGCACCGAGATGCGGCGTACCGGCTGGGCCAGCAGCATCTCCATTGTTCCGCGCCCGATTTCACCGCTTACGGCGTCCGAGCCGCGTCCGACCGCCCAGATCGTGGTCGCGAACAGCACTACCGGGTCGACGTAAGCTGCCGAGATGCGACCGACCGGTGTCGCGACGCTGGCAAACGGAACGCCTGATAATTTTTCGAAGGCCGGCGGCAGCGTTTGCAAGAATACGCCCAGCGGTCCTAGATCGATCAAGCTCGATAAATACACAAAGAGCCAATTGAAGCCGAACAATAGCGCGGTCAGAAACAACAGCAATAGCCGCGCATCGCCGATCGCTTTCCGCCACAAGGCCTTATTGCCCATCACTCACCTCGGCCCCGTGAAAACGATCATAAATCGAGCGCAGACGAAACGGCTCGATGCGCACCTCGGCCAAGGGCAGCGTGGCCAGCCAACCCAACAGCGGCGAAAGCTCGCCGGGCGTTTCGATACGAACCGAATCGGGGCCGTCGTAATGGATTTGAATTTCGCCAGCCAATCGGGCAGGTACTGGCGGCAAGGCGGCCGTGAATCGCGCGGTGATGCGGTGCTGGCGCAGCAGTTCGCCCATGGCTTGCGTATGCACGAGCTTCCCCTTGCGCAAGATGCAGACGCGGCTGCAGGCGTCTTCGACTTCGTCCATCACGTGCGACGAAAAGATCACGGTCCGTCCGGCCTGTTGCGCTTCGCGAACGATCGCCACGACGTCGCTACGCACGGTGGGATCAAGATTTGCTGTCGGCTCGTCGAGGATCAACAGTGGCGTGTCGGCCGCCAGCACCGCCGCCAGGGCCAGTTTCTGCCGCATGCCTGTCGAGAACGACACGACTTGCCCCGACAGGTCAAGTTCCAAGCGTTCGGCAAAATCTAGCGCCCGGCTGAGGTCGGATTCGCGTCGCACTTCGCAAAAGAAACGCAGTACCTCGCGGCCGCGCATCTGACCGAATAGGCGCGCGTCACCCGGCAGATACGCCACGCGATGATGAACGGCCACACTCTGGTGGTAGCAATCCAGCCCGTCGATCGTGGCCCGCCCGCCGCTGGGGCGCAGGTATCCCATTAGCAGGCGCAGCAGCGTAGTTTTGCCGGCGCCATTGGGGCCGAGCAGGCCGAGGACTTCCCCCTGCGGGATCTCCAGGTTGCAGTGGTCCAGCGCAGTCTTGGGACCGTAGATCTTGGTCAGTGCTCGAGTTTCGACCAGCACGCGGACCATCCTTGAGGACATCGGCAAATGTCACGAGCGGCGCGATGCCGCAAACCGGAAAGGGCCTTACATTGTTGACGTGCGCACGAGCGGTGACAAGCGGGCAATCTGAGCGTGGCCCGCCGGAACGCGTTGCGATAAACTCGTGCGAGAATGGATACTCGTTCGTAGGGCCAGTGGTTTTTGAAATCAATCTGAAAACGTCGGATTATTTTGAATGGGGCAAAATCGCGTCGGTGATCGGCGTCCCATCGCGGCACGCGAGCCGGCAGTCTCTCGGCGTACGGCGCGTTGGCTAGCCGCACGAGGCGTTTCCGCCAACACGATCTCTGTCGCAGGCATGGTGGCTGGTTTGTCGGCAGGATCCTGCTTTTCGCTGACGGCTGTCTGGCCCGAATTCGCGCGCATCTTTTGGTTGATGGGCGCCGCGTGCGTCCAACTACGGCTACTAGCCAACATGTTCGATGGCATGGTCGCCATCGAGACAAAGACGGCATCGCCGGTCGGCGAACTATTCAACGAAGTGCCGGATCGCATCTCTGACACGGCGACGCTCATTGGACTGGGCTATTCCGCCGGTGGCATTCCAGTTCTCGGTTACTGGGCGGCCATCGCCGCGATCTTCACAGCTTACGTTCGTGGCGTGGGGAAGGTAGCCGGCGCTCCCCAAGATTTCTCGGGTCCGATGGCAAAGCAGCAGCGAATGTTCGTCGCAACGGTCGTGGGTGTTTATCTGGGAGTTGCTCCCAACTCCTGGCAGATACACGGGATTGGTTCGCTTGACGGAGGTCTGTCAGCCTCCGCTCTGTTGTTAATCATTGTGGGAAGCATTGTGACCGCAGGACGTCGGCTGTTGCGCACAGCCTCGATCTTGCAGCGAGGCGATGTATGACAGATCAAACACAGCAGCGTCTGTTCGGCTATAGCCATGCCTTCGATCAGGCTATTACTCTGTGGATCGTGGCCGCCGTGGCTGCTTTGCTCGCCCTGGCGCCGCTGCTGATCTTGTTTGTAACCAGTGTAACGGGCGCTTCTGCGAAGCTGCATGACGAATTGTGGAAGCGTTATTTGTCCTGGCTGTTTCTCGTGCCGGTCATGGCGGTTCCAGTTCTTCTCGGCGCAATTTGGACGATCCTGGCCATCGCCGCGCTCAGTCTACTTTGCTATCGTGAGTTCGCCCGTGTGACCGGACTCAATCGCGAACGGACTGTGAATACCACGGTGTATCTTGGCATTCTTGCTATCCATTTTGCCGTTCTCGATCACTGGTACGGATTCTTCGTCGCGCTGATTCCACTTTCGATCGGGGCTATTGCGGCCGTAACGATTTTGGATGACCGACCCCACGGATACATTCGGCGCGTCGCACTAGGGTCGCTGGGTTATGCGCTGTTTGGAAGTGGCCTAGCGCACCTTGGTTACCTGGCAAACGGTCCCAACTATCGCCCGCTAATCCTGACATTGCTCGTGACTGTTGAGTTGAACGACGTATTCGCCTACATGACGGGCCGTGCGTTTGGACGTCGGAAGCTCGCTCCGAACACGAGTCCCAATAAAACCGTCGCGGGTGCCGTCGGCGCGCTGATTCTCACCACGGGACTCGCCGCCGGGCTTGGGCATTTCGTGTTTGCCGGAACGCCACTTTCGCAGCCCGCACAGCTGGTGCTCTTTGGCGCGATGATCAGCACTTTAGGACAGCTCGGCGATTTGCTGCTCTCGTCAGTCAAGCGCGACTTGGGAATCAAAGACATGGGAGACTCAATTCCCGGCCACGGCGGAATCCTCGACCGATTCGACAGTCTGATCCTGGTCGCCCCTGCCGTATTTCACTACGTGCACTACTTTGTCGGCGTGGGACTCGACGAACCGGCTCGCATTTTCACGTTGCGATGACGTTGATGGGCAATGCCCTCAAGCTTCAGCGACCATGGCTGTGATGTTCTCGCGCGTCACGGGATCGATCACGCCCCGCTCGCAGATAATGGCCCGAATCAGCCGTGCCGGTGTGACATCGAAGGCGGGGTTGTAAACCTTTACTCCCGCCGGCGTGGTCTGTCGGCCAAAGCCGTGGGTGATCTCACGCTCGTTGCGTTGTTCGATCGGAATTCCACTGCCGTCGGCCAGCGATAAGTCGAAAGTGTTCGTTGGCGCTGCCACGTAAAACGGAATGTTGTGTGCCGCCGCCAATATGGCCACACCATAGGTGCCGATCTTATTCGCTGTGTCGCCGTTGGCCGCGATCCGATCGGCACCGGTCACCACGGCCTGTACGCGTCCTTCTCGCATCACTTGCGCCGCCATCGAATCGCAAATTACCGTGACGTCGATGCCGCGCTCTTGCAGTTCCCACGCCGTAAGCCGCGCTCCTTGCAGCAACGGACGCGTTTCATCGGCGTAAATATGCAGTTTCTTGCCCGCCTCCTGCGCTGCGAAGAACAGTGCCAGCGCGGTACCGTAATCGCTCGTGGCCAGCGCCCCGGCATTGCAGTGCGTCAGTACGCCTTGGCCATCACTGAGTAGCGCTTGCCCGTAACGGCCGATGGCGCGGCACATGGCGCGATCTTCTTCGTGAATCGCTTGTGCTTCGGCGAGCAGGCGGGCGATGCGGGCCGAGGGCGCAGTATCTATGTTTTGCGGTTCGCTCACCACACGCCGCATGCGCTCGATAGCCCAAAATAGATTCACGGCCGTAGGCCGGCTTTCCGCCAAACGATCTGCCGCTCGATGCACATCGCTTAGGAAAGAAGAGGCATCAGCCGAACTGGCTTGTTGCGCTCCGATGACAACGCCGTATGCGGCCGCTACACCGATGGCCGGCGCTCCGCGCACGCGCAGCGAGCGAATGGCCTCGAACACGGTTTCCACGTCGCGGCAGGCGATTTCGAGCACCTCGACCGGCAACAATGTCTGATCGATCAGCTGCAGATGACCGTCGACCCCGCCTATCCAGCGGAACGTCGGCCGCGCGCCGTTAATTTTATCAAGAGGCATGCGACTCCGTTCTATTCAGCGGTCAAATCGCAAATCGTGCTCGAAGCCAAACGTTTCGGCCACGGCGCGATTTGTTACGACACCATCCGTGATGTTAACGGCGCGGGCAATCGGCGCGAATCGCCCTGCCGCTTCGACGATGCCATGCTTTGCAATGTGCAAAGCCCAGGGCAGCGTCACATTGCACAAGGCATACGTGCTGGTGCGGCCAACGGCGCCAGGCATATTCGTGACGCAATAGTGCAAGACACCGTCGACCAGGTACGTCGGTTCGCTATGCGTCGTGGGGCGACTTGTCGCCACGCACCCTCCTTGATCGATCGCGACGTCGATAATCACGCTGCCGGGCTGCATGAGCTTCAGGTCGCTGGCTTCGATCAGCATTGGCGCCCGCGCGCCAGGAATTAGAACCGCGCCGATCACCAGATCCGCGCGCGATAGCTGGTCGCGTATCGTGTGGCGGTCGCTGAACAAGCAATCGACGTTGGCCGGCATGATATCGTCGAGATACCGCAGCCGTTCCATGTTGACGTCCAAGAGGCCAATGTTGGCGCCGAAGCCGGCCGCAACTTTGGCCGCGTTCGCCCCGACCACGCCTCCGCCGAGAATCGTGATATTGGCCGGCGCCACGCCCGGCACCCCGCCGAGCAGGATGCCGCGCCCCATCTGCGGGCGTTCGAGATACTTTGCCCCCTCTTGAATGCTCATGCGGCCCGCGACTTCGCTCATCGGGGTCAGCAGCGGCAGGCGACCGGCGTCATCTCGCAGGGTCTCATAGGCCACTGCGGTGCAGCCGCTCGTGAGCACGGCCTCGGTCAGTTTGCGATCAGCCGCGAAATGAAAGTAGGTGAAGACGACTTGGCCGCGCCGCAAGAGCGGCCACTCGGCCGGCAAAGGTTCCTTCACCTTCATGACCATGTCGGCCGCCGCGAACAACGGCTCGGGCCGGTCGACCATCTTCGCGCCTTGCTCAATGTAGCGCTCGTCGGGAATACCCGAGCCGAGCCCGGCGCCCGATTCGACCAGCACCTCGTGCTTAGCACGAACCAACTCTTCGACGCCAACCGGCAATAGCGCGACGCGATATTCGTCTCGCTTGATCTCCTTCGGCACACCGACAATCAAGGCATGGTCCTTTGCTCAAGATGGGTGAATTTTCACTCGCACGTTGGATTTTTGCGCGCTGTCGTTGGCGGCCTTGAAAAGGCACGTCGCGATTATTCTTCCTGTGCCGGCGTCGTGTCCAACTCGTGGTCTGTTGTGTCGGTGCCGCCGAGGCCGCTTCCTTCCTCGCTGCGACGCAAATAGAGCTTGATCGGTACTTCGGAAAACGGGAGATGATCGCGGAAGACACCCAGCAGGTACCGGCGATAGGGCGTCTTGAACAAGCGTGGATCGTTGCAAAACAGCACGATCGTCGGTGGCTGTACACCGACCTGCGTGCCGTAGTAAATCTTCGGCCGGCGATTGGTGGCCAGCGGCGGCGGATTCGCCTCGACCGCGGCTCGTACCAGCTTGTTCAACTCGGCGGTGGAAACGCGCGCCTGCGACTGCTTGAACAGCATCTGGCCGTGATTCAACAGTGCTTTGACGTTTTTGCCGGTTTGGCCCGTGATGAACGCGATTGGCACGTGCCACATGGTCCGGAAAGTGTCGCGTAAATACGTCACCCACTTTTCCGTGGGCACGCCACCGACATACAGGTCCCACTTGTTGACGACGAACACGCACGGCTTGTATTGCTCGCTGATGTAGTCGCCGAGCTGTTTGTCCACCTTGCTGATCGGTTGCGCGGCATCAAAGAACAGCAACACGACATCGGCGCGACGAATGGCGCGCTGCGCCCGGTGGGTGCTGTAGAAATCGATATCGGTGGTGATGCTCTTGCGGCGACGCAGGCCAGGAGTGTCGATGGCCACGAACGCTTTACCATCCAGCTCGAAGCGCACGTCCACGCTGTCGCGCGTGGTGCCTGGCACCTCGCTGACGATCATCCGCTCGGCGTTGGCCAGGGTGTTTACGAAGGTGCTCTTGCCGGTATTGCGGCGTCCGACGATTGCGACCTTCATGGTCGCCTCTTCCGGCGGAGGCGAGAGCGAACTTTCCGGCGGCAGCCGCTCGACGATCAGGTCAAGCAATTCCTGCCGGCCTCGGTTCTCCTTAGCGCTGACGGCCACCGTTTTGCCGCGCCCCAGCCGATAGAAATCATCGGCCAGGTTTTCCATACTGGGGGCGTCGGTCTTATTCGCCACGCACAGAATCGGCACATCGACATACCGTAGCCGCTTGGAAACTTCCTGATCCGGCGGCACCACCCCCGCGCGTGAATCGACGACAAATAACACGACGCTGGCCGATTCGAGCGCGATTTCGATTTGGTGCTCGATATCGGCCGTTAGGTTATCGGCGTCCTCGACCCCCATGCCACCGGTGTCAACCAACTCGAAGTACCTGTCCTCGACGCACATCAGGTAGGTCATGCGGTCGCGGGTAACGCCGGCGCTCCCCTCGACAATTGCTAACCGCTTGCCGACGAGCCAATTGAATAGGCTCGACTTGCCCACGTTCGGGCGGCCGACGATGACGACTTGCGGAATTCCCATGACCGAAACTGCGTGCGACTTTGGAATGCGAATGCGTGCCGCCGATGGGTGGCCCGTTTGGCCCGCGGCGTGCGGAGCACCTATGATACCTTTGGCGGCGGCTTGGACGAATGGGCAATACGCTCACCTGGGCTGTTTTATTTTACGCCGCGGGGGCTGGGCGTTTATACTCGGCAGCCCTGCGTTCTCTTTGGCTCGTTCGATGGAGGCACGGATGTCGCGAACTCCCCCTGGTCGCCCGCGCGATCCCGCGCGGGCGGTGCTGCAATCGCTCGAATCGCTGTCGCGAGCCGGCGTCACGCACTTGCCTAAGGCTCGGCGTAAGTCAGCGCGGCGCGCCGCGGAAGCTCCTCCGCCGATCGCCAAGGCTGTCGAGGAAACGAAGGCGCCGCGTCAACCGGCCAGCAAGGCGACCGCACCCGCGGCGCAAGTTTCGACGCGCTCCGCGCCTGCCCAGCCCGTGGGAAATTCACGCGACAAGCGCGTGGCAGCGCTGGATGTCATTCGTCACGAGGTTGCCGCATGCCGGTTGTGCTCCGAATTGGCCACGACGCGCCAACAGACGGTCTTCGGCGTGGGCAATCCAAAGCCGCGATTGGTGTTCATGGGCGAAGCACCCGGCGCCGATGAAGACCGCCAAGGCGAGCCTTTCGTCGGCCGTGCCGGACAACTGTTAACCAAGATCATCGAGGCCTGCACGCTGCGTCGTGAGGATGTGTACATCCTCAATACACTCAAGTGCCGTCCCCCAGGCAACCGCAACCCGCTGCCAGAAGAGGCGACCAATTGCCGCGGCTTTCTCGATCGGCAATTAGAGGTGCTGCGGCCGGAATTCATTTGCTGCCTGGGCGCCGTGGCGGCGCAGAGCTTACTGGGCACGCCGGAGACGATCGGCCGATTGCGCGGCCGGTTCCACGATTACAACGGTATTCGCGTACTCTGCACGTATCATCCGGCCTATCTGCTACGTAATCCGCCGGCCAAGAAAGATTGCTGGCAGGATATGCAGATTCTCTTGGCGGCAATGGATATCAAGTTGCCCGGCCAAGGCTGAACTCGCGTGCGCTTAAGTTTCGGCGGTTGCCACCGGCGGCACCAGGCGAAACAGCACGTCGCGAAACTCGCGCAGCTTAATCGGCAGTGAAACGATCACACGATGCTCGCACAAGTGAGGCTGGATTTGCTCGCGCCACGCCTTGCGCCGGTCATCCAGGAGAACGACGACCGGAACTTTGCAGGTTTGTTCGCCGGCGGCTAATTCGATCAGCGCGTCGACGGCCGCGTTGCCCAACTCTCCCGTGCTCAGCACGACACCATCGATCACGTTGTTCGTGTCGTCGACGCGCGCCACGGCGCGTTTCGCGTCGCTGATCACCAGCACGCGATAGCCGTAACGCTTGAGCGCGTCACGGAACAAATCCTGCAGCTGTGAGTTGGATTCGACAACCAATAGCGCTCGCCGCTGGCTGTCGGGAAGATAGCGGGCCGATTCTCGCTGCCGCTTTTGCAACTCTTCCGGGGAAAGTTGCTGCAAATCAATCTGCGCCGTGTCCTCGCTACCGACGAGGGCTTCGGTTTCACCGGCCGCCAAACGATCCGCGGCTTGCCGTAGATCGGCGAACATCATGCCAGGCGTCTGGTAGCGCTTGTCAGGATCCAGATTCATTGCCTTGTTGACCACAGCAGCCACGACGCGCGGTATGCCGGGACAAGCCTGATGGATCGGCACCACGCTGGTGAAGCGAGATTTGGATAGCCTTTGAATGCGGTCGCGCGTCTCGGTCAAAGCCGGCAGACCGGACAGCATGTGGTAATAGATGCAGCCAATGAAGTAGATATCACTACGTGCGTCGTCTTTGCGGACACCGGTGGCGCGCTCTAGACCCGCATAGTCGATGGTACGCGCGTTCAGCGTTTCGCCGGTGATCGATTCATCGGCCAACTTTTCATCAGCGCCGGCCAGTCCAAAGTCCACCAGCTTCCCTTGTCCGCGACTCGAAAGGAGCACGTTGGTGAGTTTCAAATCGCGATGCGAAATGCCGCGTTGAAACGCGTAGTCCAGCCCCGCCGCGACGTCGGCGGCCACTTTTGTTGCTTCGACGGCCGAGAACTTCTTGCGCACCTTCATGAAGTCGCGCAAATTGCCACCTTCGACGAACTCCATCACGAGGTAATGGGAATTTCCCTTCGAGACGGCTTCGTAGATCGGCACAATATTCGGATGCCGCAGCGAAACACCCATCAAACCTTCGCGATAGAACTGGTCGGTCTGCGCCTGATCCTCGCTGTAACGTCGGCGCAGCACCTTCAGCGCCACGACCTTGCCGGTCTCCTTGTGAACTGCGCGATAGACGCGGGCAAAGCTACCGCCGGCGACAATGTATTGAACTTTGTAATCGCCGTAGAAGTAACCCCCTTTTTCGCCGCGCAGGAGGCGTTCCAGTTGAAAGTTCGTCATCAGCTCGCGACGTAGCAACAGCTGAACGAACTCATCGATCGAGACGTTGCGACGACCGAATTCGCCCCAAATCTCCTGTAACTCTCGATCGGACAATAGGTTCAGGTCGAACGCGCGCTGAGCGATCGATTCAGCGGTCTGTTCGGCCATGGCCTCGGTCACTCCCTCGTTCCCTGGGCGCGCGCCGGCACCCTCGACGACCCACCGTGATAGAGACAAAAGGTGGGCTGGTTCCTCTGCCCTCAATCGTACGCTGACCTGCAAATGCTCGCAACGAGCGCCAAGGGAACTTCGGCGTCGGCGCAAAAAAAACGAAGCACTCGGGCTCGTGGGAGGAGAGACCCGAGTGCTTCAAACGCGGAATGAGGCGAGGCTGGATTTGTTACGCGGGAGGTGGCTGGCGGTGTTTTCGAGATCAGGACTGTTCCAGACGGTGCCGATAGTCGTCGCGCTCGCGGCGCGTGGCCTCGAGATCGAAGACCAGGTATTTCATGTCCAAGCGAAGTTGCCCCAACGCGTCCTGGACCATGCCTAGGATCCGGCGGCGACGCTGCGTGCTCTCCATCACCCGGGAGAGGGCCGGAGCCAACTGTTCGCGCAGCTCGACGGGCAGCGCCTCGATCTGCGAACGCAGATTGCTGAGATCCTGGGGAACTTCGGACGTTTCGGCGGCCAGGGCGTGCGGGACATGACTCATGATGCCGATCCTAGTTAGAGGCGTGCTGAATTGCGTAGGAGACGTAAAGCAGGGCGCGTGCCACG
The DNA here is from genome assembly GCA_036499395.1 of Pirellulales bacterium. NCBI lineage: Bacteria > Pseudomonadati > Planctomycetota > Planctomycetia > Pirellulales > Pirellulales bacterium. The sequence goes on along the minus strand of DASYDW010000064.1, from coordinate 137,021 downwards.
ATCAGTCACCGTCCCTTGAAATTCGTTTAACTTGTTTCGCAGTCACGACTTTCGAACTGGGACACTGGTGAGATGGAAAACGCCACGTTGTCAAAACACCACCCCAAGTGATCTGGAGAGAGTTCGCAAACCCTGTTAGAAGAAGGGCTTAAGGAGAATCCAGGATTCTCTCGCCGTGTCGCTTTTTCGCCATACGGCGCGGGAACCCATTCCGCAGGTTGTGGGCCGATGGATCGTCCCCGGGGCCAGTCGCATCGCTGGCTCGCTATGTCGATCGTCTTTGCGACGTTGCTTTTCGCACCGGCGGTCACGCTGCGCGCGCAGGTCCTCGTTCGACAAGATTTCGACGGGCCCGAGCCCACGTGGCGCGAAGGACGCGGCAGCCCGGGCTACCGCATCACGAATCACGAGCGCACTTCTGAAGGGGCACATGGCGGGTCGGGCTGCGAGTTTTTTCGCATCGTTTCTGGCGCCAGCGGCACCTTTGTCCATCTGGTGCATGACCTGGCCCCCGCCCGCGTGATCAGTGAGTTAAAGCCGAGCCTGTGGGTTCGTTCGGACCGCCCTGGAATCCAGTTGCGGGCCCGTGTCGTCTTTCCACGCAGCATCAACCCCAGCACGAATCAGCCTGATTCGGTGCTCATTGCCGGAACCAGCTATACGCGCGCCGCAAGCTGGGAGATGTTACGAATCGACGACGTGCCCAACCTGGTCGCGGCACAAGCACGTGTCCTGCGGGCCGAAATGAAGCGCGACGTCGACACGCGCGAGGCCTTCGTCGATCGGCTCGTGCTCAATCTCTACACAGGATCGGGCCAGACGCTGCTATGGATCGATGACCTGGAAGTGGCGGGTTTCGTCGGCGAAACACCACAGCCCGTAGCCGTGGCCCCGGCGGCGGCTCCCACGTCGAAGCCGATTTCTCTGCAGACGCCGCCCCCTCAGCAGGAACTCGTTCCTCCTGGGACGCCCGTTGCACGTCGCGAAGGGGCGAAGCTGAACGGCTCGGTACTAACGTTGCGTGGACGCCCGTTCTTTCCACGCGTGATTGAGCATCAGGGAGAGCCACTGACGTTCCTCAAGGAACGCGGCTTCAACGCCGTCCGGTTACGTACACTTCCCCCCAGCGACCTGTTGGCTGACGCCGCCCGCATCGGTATGTGGATAGTCTGCCCCCCTCCGATGCCCGCCGGACTGGATGTGCCGTCCACAACTGCTTCACCGCTCCCCGAGATTGGCCCGGAATTCGACTCGGTCTTGGCCTGGGATCTGGGCGAGGGGCTCACCGGTCGGGAGTTGGATGCAGTAAAGCGTTGGGCCGAGCAGGTGCGCCGTGCGGACAAGCTTGGGCGACCGATCATTTGTGGTGCGAGTGCCGAGCTTCGTGCCTATAGCGCTCCCGGTCGCGCCGACGTGCTCGTGCTGGATCGCTTTACTCCTTCGACAAGTTTTGAACTGAGTGATTATCGGCGCTGGCTGCGCGAGCGGCCTCGCTTTGCCCGTCACGGCACGCCGGTCTGGAGCACGGTCCCTACTGAGCCGGCGCCCAGTCTGGTGGGGCAGATCAATGCCCTGTCGAGCGGCCGCCCGGCGAGCATTCTGGCCGGAACCGAACAGACACGTCTGGTGGCTTACACGGCCCTAGGCTCCGGCGCGCGAGCCCTGCTGTTTGCCTCGCACGCACCGCTGACCGGCCAGGACGCCGACACGCGGTGGCGCGCCAAGCAGCTCGAGCTGCTGAATTACGAGTTGGAACTGATCGAACCTTGGATTGCCGGTGGCACGCTCACCACCTCGGTCACTAGCACCGACAACGAAATCCAAGCCGCGGTGTTGCAAGCCAGCGGCGCGTACATGGTTCTGCCGGTGTGGACCGGTCGGGGCGCGCAATATGTTCCGGGGCATACGACGGCCACCGCAGAGATCTCGTTTGTCGTGCCCGGCGTTCCCGAAACGATGAGCGCCTTTGAAGTCTGGCCCGGCGGCATGCGAAAGTTGCGCGCCCATCGAGTTACCGGGGGCATGGCTGTCGCCATTGACGATTTCGGCATTACGTCCATGATCTTATTGGCTCAGGACATGCTTGGCGAAACGACGCGGCGCACCGCGGCAGCCGGCGATCGGGCGACGCGCCTGCTGGTCGAGATGACGCGCACCAAGCTGCAAATCGATAGCGAGGTCCGCCCACGACTGACGAATCAGATCAAACCGAAGTTATTGTCGCGCGGCGATGTTCTGCTGAAAACGGCCGATACCGAACTGCAGGCTGCCGAAGGCGCGCTCGGGGCGAACAATCTCACCGACGCCTTTCGTCACGCCCAGTTTTCCTTGCGCAATCTGCGGGCCATGGAGCGCGACTACTGGACCACGGCCGTGACGAAGCTTGCCACGCCCGTCAGCAGCCCTTATGCCGTGATGTTTTCCACATTGCCGCAACATTTCAGCTTGATAACGAACGTCGAAAGTGCCAAGCGGATGGCCAATCAATTGCCGGAAGGGAACTTCGAGGACCTGGGGCGGGCCATCAATGCTGGTTGGAAGCACTATCAACATCCTCCGGAAGGAGTCCGCGAAGAGGCCGAACTGTCGCAGGTCAAATACTTCGAAGGAAAGCATTGCCTGCGATTGGCTGCCACGGCCCTCGATCCCGATGCTCCGCCGGATCAGATTGAAACGCCTCCCGGTTGGATTACGAGCCCACCGATCAACGTCGAGGCAGGCACCTTGTTGCGTTTGCACGGCCGGGTGCTTGTGCCGACGGCCATCAAGGGAAGCCCTGACGGATTGCTGATTCTCGATTCGCTGGGAGGCGAAGCCTTGGCCGAGCGCGTGACGCTTGCCGCTGACTGGAAAGAGTTCACGGCGTATCGAATCGCGGACTCGGCAAAGACGTTTACGTTGACCTTCGCGCTAACGGGACTGGGCGAAGTATGGATCGACGACGTAACGATCGAACCCGTCGCGCCCCGCGGCACGCCGGCAGGTGGCTTCGGCGCCCCGGCGAGCCCTACGGCCGGAATGCGGTTCCCCTTTTTGCGCTAGCAGGTTGCTAGCACATCGGTCCGTGGTCTGGGCGGCCGACGTTCGAAAGCCATTCAGTCTCGCTGCCTTTCTCGCTGCGGTCTCACCCGGTGCATGACCGCGACGGCAAACTCTTCCGCACGCGCACAGCTTCGCAGTATCGCCTGACTCAAACGCGGCAGATACGTGTAAGAGGCTCATGCGCATGAGGGTTTGCAGTAGGCCCCGTAGCGGCGCTGTCGATATCTAAAACAAGAGCGGCCCTTAGGCGCGTCGCGCGAGGTCGCCGTCGGGCCCTCCGATCGGAGCGATCAGCGGGCGGATCTTATGACTCGTTCCGCCGAGCCACTTGTGGAAAGGGGTGATGCCATGACTCGTTCCATGACGTTTGGTATCGCCGCGATGCTGATTGCCGGGACTCCGGCCTTGCACGCCGGCGCGCCTTGTTGTGGCGGATGCGGCTGCCAACCCTGCACACGCAAAGTTTGCCGGCTGGTCTGCGAAATGAAGGAAGAGACCAAGCGCGTCTATGAGTGCAAGTGTGAAGACTTTTGCATCCCCGGCCCCAGCACTTGCTGCAAAACCCCTTGCAACTGCCCAGGCAAGTGTTGCAAGGACCATACTGTCTGGAAGCCGACGTGCGGCTGCGTTAAGCAACGCACGGTACTCGTGATCAAGAAGGAGTCGAAGAAGGTGCCAAGTTATAAGTGCGTCGTAGAAGAAGTTTGCACCCGTTGCGGGCACTGCGCCAGGTCGCGCGATTATCCTGGAGCCGATGACGCGGCAACGGCCCTGGCGATGGTCAAGGACGTCGACGTTGATCAGGTGATCGGCGCCGAGGCGACTCCTCCGGCGAACCACGTCAGCGCACCGGAAGCAACGGCCACTACTGCATGCCACACGGCGTTCGATCGGATGTTCAGCAAGTAATCACGGGGCCGGTAACTGACAGAACGACCAAAGCCAGTTATTTGCCGCGGGGACGGGCTTCTTTGTTTTCCAGTTAACCGCTCGCTAGAACTCGGTTTGAAATCGCAAGGCGAAGATGTCGGTCGAGTAGAAACCGGTGTTATTGCTCTGCACCATCGAGTGGATGTAGTTGAACTGCACGCGCATGTACTGGTTCCACCACCAGTTCAGTGCGAGCGTCGGTTCGTTCAGCACACCCGGATTAATGATTGGGGGAGGTGCGACGACCGGCGTGGGGGGCGCGACTGATTGTGCTGGCAAGTAATTCGCGGCGTGAACCTGCGTTGAGCTTAGGTCGAGCCACGACCAGCGGGCCGCCAATTCCCAGGCGCCCCAACCGCAAATCGGCTTCTTGCGGCCGATGCCGAAGAACTCGGTATGGGGCGTGACGTTGTAGTCCAGCGCACCTAGCAGCTTATTGTAGCCGGTGTTTTCGCCGGTCAGGAAGTAGCCCCCCTGCACGTACCCGCCATCAAGGAACACGGTGCCGCCCCCCAACTGTTGGACGAAGGTCGCCATGTATTCCGCCTGGTAATGGGCCGGTCCCCAACTGCCGGCCAATTCGGCGTGGAGCATCTGGTAATTGGTAGCCAGGAAGCGGCCCGTGTCGACCACGTTCGGCGTACCGGCAGCCGTCAAGAAGACGCCGGCCTGATCACCGACGAAGAACTCGGGAATGCTCCGGGCTTCGTACGCCTTGGCATTGGGACCGGTAGTTCCTTCGCCACCGAGTTCGCCGAATAGGTAACCGCCACCGATGTGCATCAGGTAGCGGTCTTTGGCATTGGGATTGGGATCATAATACAGCAGGTGTGAAGCACGCGCGGCGAAACTGATGCCGCCGCTATCGCCTAATTGGGTGCCGAAGCGATTGTCGTTGCCTTCCGTGCTGTACTGCGTGGAGGCGCCGTTCCAAAAAGTCCAGCCGGTGCCGAATAGGCTGTAGGCCCACATCGTGCGTTCGTCTTCGCTGGTGTCCGCACCCATGATTCCAACGCGGCGGAAAGGATCCATCGCGATGAAGGGCGCCGATCGTTCGAGGAATTCCAGGTGCTTGACGTTGGTCCAGGAATCCATCGTCACCGGTTGCCGATACTGGCCGATACGAACGCGGCCGAGGAGCGGCAGGTTGGATTGCTCGCCCCACACATCCATGAAGCTGGGACGGCCGGGAAAGGCGAAGTCCATTTCGATGCTGAAAGTGGTGAACTCGGTGAGTTGACCGAGCCCCTGCAGACGAGTGCGGCGGAACCCGGAGCCGTTTTGAATGTTGCCCAGCACATCCTTGCTGTTCACGTCCTGACTGAACAAGCCCGTGTCGTACTGGAAGAAACCACTGAGCCGGACGATCGGTAGCGGCCTTTCCACCGCTGCTGCCTTCCGGCCTGCTTCTTCCAATTCCGAAACGCGCTTCTCGTTGGGCGCCATTTGCTGCTGCATGGCGTTGAGCTCGGCCTCGGCAGCCTCGAGTCGGCGCAGGATGTCGCCGTAGGGCAAAGCCCCGGCCGGCGCCGGCGGCTCGTTCGAATTCTGAGCGCTGTTGAACGAGGCCAAGTAGCTTCCGGGCGGACCACCAGTCGCTGGCGGTGTTGCGCCGGCCGACATCATTGCACCACTTGGCGCGCTTGCGCCCGTGGGTGGACCAAAGCCGGCGACCGGCTGCATAATCGGTTGTAAACCGCCCTGCGGCGCACTGGACAGCAAGCGGGCCGAGGCGCCGTTTTGCGCTGCAGGATCAAGCGCCGGTGGCAGCGGTTGGAAAGCGACCGCCGGCGCCGCGTAGGGCTGCTGCACGGCCACTGCCGGGGTCATCACCGTTTGCGGCAAATTTGGCTGCGGATAGCCGGCCGACGGCGGCTGAGGTGCAGGCACCGTCGCGGTCGGCGGATAGGCAACTTGCGGCTGAAACGCCACTGGCTGCTGGAAGGGAACCGGCGGTTGAATCGCGGCTTGCTGGGTCGGCGTGAAATCAGCCGCCGAGGTTGCACCAACGGTGAGTAGAATCAGGGCGCAAGACAGAACGCTGGCGAATAATCGCACCGTAAGTTGCGAGACTTCGTCGCGCGCGGGAGCGCGCGCAGCGTCTCGAATTGAGCTGGACAACAAAAAGATCGCCGGACGTGCATGCTGATAGCAATCTGCGCGCCGACGCATAGCAGCTCCTCTCGGCTGCCCAAAAGCGCAGTGGCAAGCGGTCACTCGCCAGAGCGCAGCAGGGCGCGAGGCTCGCAAAGACGTTAAATGGCGATTTTTCGCCGGAAAGGTAGAAAGGTGCGGGATGGTAGCGAGCCATATCGCGAAACGCAAGGGCTTTTCGGATGACTCGCGCGCGTTACCGTACATGATTCACCGCGCGCAAAGGCAGGCATAGACTGATCTTGCGAAGCCACAGTCGGAAGTCGTTGCGCGTGGTCGTCAGGCTAAGCCGGCGCGCTGATTGCTTGTCCCGATCCGGATGCCGCGACGCTACTCTGCGGCGGGCCCGGTGTTATCACTAGTGACGAAAATCCTTTTGGCTATTGGGGAGGCTCGTTGGTCGCCTTTTGAATGCTGGCTTGAGAGGTCAAACGATGCCCAAATGCAGCCCTGCGATTACTAACATGCATGACATGCCAGCTACCCTTCCGAAAGCACTCCGATTGATGATCACCACGATGAACCACTCTCCGCGACGTTTGGAATATCCCCTGGTTTTGGCAGTCATCGCCGGTTTTGCAATGGCGCGCCAAGCCGTGGCCGACGAAACGTCGCAGCCGGCGTCGCGTCGTCCGAACATCGTCATTCTTTTGGCGGACGACCTGGGCTATGCCGATCTCGGCTTCCAGGGAGGTCGGGACATCCCGACGCCGCATCTCGATGCACTTGCCGCTAGCGGTACCCGCTGCACAAATGGTTACGTGTCGGGCCCGTATTGCAGTCCGACCAGGGCCGGCTTGCTGACCGGGCGCTATCAAGAGCGTTTTGGCCACGAGTTCAACCCAGGCGGAGAGGCACGATCGGCCGATAACGTGGGATTGCCTGTGACCGAAACGACGATCGCCGACCGTTTGAAGAGTGCCGGATACGTGACCGGCTTGGTCGGCAAGTGGCACCTCGGTTCGGCGCCAAAGTTTCATCCGCAGCGACGCGGCTTCGACGAGTTCTTCGGGTTCCTGGGCGGGGCTCATGCGTACTTTCCGGAGCGCAACGCGGCGCCCATCTATCGTGGAAAAGAGGTTGTGGAAGAAAAGGAATACCTGACCGATGCATTCGCGCGCGAGGCCGTGGCGTTTATCGATCGGCATCAGAAGCAGCCATTTTTCCTCTACCTGGCATTCAACGCCGTACACACGCCGATGCACGCCACCGACGCGCGGCTGGCAAAGTTTCAATCGATCGGCGATGAGCGGCGCCGCACCTATGCCGCAATGACGTCAGCCATGGATGACGCTGTGGGTCGGGTCCTCGATAAATTGCGTGAGACTGGACTGACGAATGACACGTTGATTTTCTTTTTCAGCGACAATGGTGGTCCTACCATGCGCACTACGACGATCAACGGTTCGCGTAATACGCCACTGCGCGGATCGAAGCGGACGACGCTCGAAGGGGGGGTGCGCGTTCCCTTTGTCATTAGTTGGCCTGAGAAAGTGCCGGCCGCGAAGGTCTATGATCGGACGCTGATCCAGCTTGACGTGTTGCCCACAGCGCTGGCCGCGGCCGGCGTCGAAGTAAAACCCGATTGGAAGCTGGACGGCGTCAACCTGTTGCCCTATTTGCGAGGAACGTCAGCCGATGCTCCGCATGAGACTCTTTATTGGCGCTTCGGCGAGCAGATGGCGCTGCGCCGCGGAGACTGGAAACTGGTGCGCTATGACGCCCTGGCGGATGACGGACCAGCGCGCGCCGTTTCGCCCGTGCGGCTTTATAACTTGGCCGACGATATTGGCGAGTCGCACGATGTGGCCGCGATGCATGCGGACCTTGTCAAAGAATTGACCTCCACGTGGTCCGCCTGGAATGCCCAATTAGCGCCGCCACTGTGGGGGCAAGCCGTACGGCCAGGCGCTGACTGAACGTCACACAGGAGCACACTTTGTCAGATCAGGCTCCCGCGTATTTTCTGTCTCCTGACTTGCGGCAACCGAACAAAAAATGGGCTTTCCTGCCGGTTGTGACGCTTGCAGCGGACATGTGTCCTCATGTCGCAGTCGCTTGCAGCGGCTCAAATCTCGTAGTAAGCATAAGGTATTCCCCGGTGGCGATTGTCGTAGTCGCTGTTCGTGGGACGAAAAACCTGAGCTAGGTTTTCTTACGAACCGGCCGTGGTTTATGCAACGTGGTGCGATGTTTTGGCGGACATTGCAACTGTGCCGGGTGGGGGTATTCTCAAAAGCATTGCCGCCAATTTCTTGATGCATTCTTGCGTCGGTCGCTCATGACGGCCGTTCCGACGCCAGGAGTTTTGCGAGCACGCACGCCCAGGCGGGCTCCGTGAGTTTATCGCGCGACGGCAGTCGTCGGGCGAGTTAATCAGACCTTCTAGTTACTGAGGACAAGTCTTATGCACAAGCGATTTGTTTTGACCACTTGCGCCCTCGTTCTTCTGGCCGCGGCGCCCGCCTTGGCCCAGAATTCGGTCCGCACCGCCGGCGAAAAGATCACCGGCGCCGCGTATCGCGAGCAGTCGTCGCAAGCCTATTGGAGCGGCGCGTACAATCACGCTGATACGCTGAATAACTACGCCCGCACTTACTCGTACATCCCGGCCGAGACGGCCGAGGAGCATACGGCCGAGGTGCATCGCAACGTTACCGCGGCGAAGAAGGAAGTCTCGAAGCTCGGCCCGAAGGCCAAGACCGATAAGAAGCTGCAAGGTCACGTCGATACGCTGCACAAGCATTACGACTCGGCCCTGGCCCACTCGAAGACTTTGAGCGAAGAGAGCAAGAAGGGGGACAAGGCCGACCCCAAGAAGCTGCACGAGTCGGCGACCGGCATGACCGATTCATTGAAGGCGGCGGATGCCGAGCATAAGAAGCTTAATGATCACCTCAAGACGACCGACTCGAAGTAAGAGTTCGACCGCCGTTCGAGGTGAGCCTGAGATTCACTAGAACCCGGCCGCCGGATGCTTTTCCGACGGCCGGGTTTTTTTGCGCGACTAGGTTCCTGGTGTTTTCGGTTTCGACTTAACGTCGACATGTGGCCCTCGAATGACCTTACATTCGACCGCGATTGCCGTGCCGATGATCAACGGACCGTGGCCGGCTCCGTACTTGCGACACGCTCGAATTTGAAGTCACCGTCCTCATAATCGATCCGCACCGTGCTCCCTTCGGTGAACGTCCCTTTCAAAAGCTCGGTCGCCAGAGGGTTTTGCAGCTTCTGCTGAATGACTCTCTTCAGCGGCCGCGCCCCGTAGACCGGGTCGTAACCGATGAGCGCCACGGCATCCAAAGCCGCTTCAGTCACTTCCAATCCCAGGCCAGCCTGTTCGACCTGCTTTTGCAGTCGATCGACCTGCAGTTGCACGATCTTGCGAATCTGCTTCGCGTCCAGCGGGTGGAACGTGATAACCTCGTCGACGCGGTTTAAAAACTCGGGCAAGAACCGGCTTTCCAATTGTACCTGCACTGCCGCACGGATCGCCTCTTGACCGGCCCCCTCGCGCGTCAGTTCCTGGATCTCTTGGCTGCCGATGTTCGAGGTCATCACGATGATCGTGTTCGTGAAGTCGACCGTGTGGCCCTGATTGTCGCTCAGCCGGCCATCGTCGAGCACTTGCAGCAACACGTTGAACACATCACGATGCGCCTTCTCGATTTCGTCCAGCAGGACGACCGAATACGGACGGCGGCGTACGGCTTCGGTCAGCCGCCCTCCTTCGTCGTAACCGACATATCCCGGTGGAGCGCCGATCAGGCGGCTGACCGTGTGGCGCTCCATGAATTCGCTCATGTCGAGGCGAACCATGGCGTTTTCGTCGTCGAACAGCACTTGTGCGAGCGCTTTGCACAGCTCGGTTTTGCCGACTCCCGTCGGACCGAGGAAAATGAACGAACCGATCGGACGATTCGGGTCCTGCAAGCCGCTCCGGCTGCGGCGCACTGCATTGGACACGGCTTCGATCGCCTCGTCCTGCCCGATGACGCGCTGATGCAGACGTTCTTCCAACACCAGTAGCTTGGCTTTTTCGGTCTCCATCATGCGGGTGACGGGAATACCGGTCCAGGCGCTGACGACTTCCGCAATTTCATCGGGGCCTACTTCCTGCCGCAACAACCGTCGTCCGCTGGTTGGCGCCGGGGTGCCCGCGGTTTCCAGCCGTGCGGCGAGCTTTTTCCGCTGGTTATCGAGTTCGTACAGGCGTTGGTAATCGCGCTCGTCGATCGGCAGACCCTGCGATTGCCGATCTTTGATCGTGTTACTGAGCTGGCTGAATTCCAACTCGACCTTGTCGAGTTCCTTGCGAATGGTTTGCACATCGCCGACGCCATGCTTTTCGGCTTCCCACTGCTCGCGCAAGTTACGAAGCTTGAGGCGTAGCTCCTGCATCTCCTCTTCGATCTCGACCAGACGGTCCTGCGCGTGTTCCTCGGTCTCCTCCGATAGTTGCCGCTGCGCGAGCTCGAGCTGCACGAGCCGTCGTTGCACTTCGTCGATCTCGCTCGGCACACTTTCCAACTCCATCGCCAGCCGGCTCGTGGCCTCGTCCATCAGGTCGATGGCCTTATCGGGCAGGAAGCGATCGGTGATGTAACGGTTCGACAGGTTGGCCGCGGCGACCAGGGCTGAATCCTTGATCTTGACCCCTTTGTGATGCGCCTCGTAACGCCCCTTTAATCCGCGCAGGATGGCGATCGTGTCTTCCACCGAGGGTTCGCCGACCATCACAGGCTGGAAGCGCCGTTCCAGCGCCGGGTCTTTTTCGATGTGTTTGCGATATTCGTCGAGCGTCGTGGCACCGATGCAGCGTAGCTCACCACGCGCCAGCGCCGGCTTGAGCAGATTCGCCGCGTCGTTGGCCCCCTCGGCCGCACCCGCGCCGACGACCGTGTGCAATTCGTCGATAAACAGGATCACACTGCCCGACGATTGAACCTCTTTCAGCACGGCCTTGAGTCGTTCTTCGAACTCGCCGCGGAATTTTGTGCCCGCGATCAAGGCGCCCATGTCCAGCGAGATGACCCGCTTGTTCTTCAAGCTTTGTGGTACGTCGCCTTGCACGATGCGCAGGGCCAACCCTTCGGCGATCGCGGTTTTACCGACACCGGGCTCGCCGATCAGCACGGGATTATTCTTCGTGCGGCGCGACAGAACCTGAATGACGCGGCGAATCTCCTGATCGCGGCCAATGACCGGATCGAGCTTGCCTTGATTGGCGCGCTCGACCAGGTCGATGCCATATTTTTCCAAAGCCTGAAACTTAGCCTCGGGGTTTTGATCCTCGACGCGGGCGCTTCCTCGCACAGCTTGCAGCGCCTTGAGAATATCTTGCTCGCCGATGGCGTTGAGCTTGAGAACCTGCTTCGCCTTCGAGTCGATTTTCGCCAAGGCCAGGAGTAGATGCTCCGTCGAGATGAACTCGTCCTTCATCAACTCGGCCTGCTTGGCCGCCGCGTCAAAGACCTGCGTCAGCGCCGACGCCGGCTGCGGCTGTGCTCCGCCCGAAGCCGTCGGCAGTTGTTTCAATTCTCCTTCGAGAATCTTTTCCAACTGCCCACGGTTGGCGCCGATCTTGTCCAGCACTGGGCGGATGACACCCTCGGTTTCGGCCAACAGGCCGGCCAGCAGATGCAAGGGTTCGATTTGCGAGTTGCCGCGATCAGCCGCCAGTTCCTGGGCACGCTGCACGGCCTCTTGCGCTTTGATCGTGAGTTTGTCGAAACGAAATGCCATGTATATGTCTTCTTTCTCGGCCTGATAACGACCGCGGCCGGCAGTTCGCGAGGAACCTGCCGGCCGCCGTGCATTAGATTGGGCTCGGCCGAAAGCCTTATTCCTTCACTTCGAACTCGGCGTCGATCGCCTCTTCATCGCCGCCGGTTTTCTTCGCTCCGTCGGTAGCAGCCGTGTCGCCAGGCGAGGCGGTGGCCGCCTCGTGCAACACCTTGCCAACAGCGTGGAATGCCGCCTCGAGCTCGCTGATCGCGGTTTTGATCGAGTCCACGTCCGAACCCTTGGCCGCTTCGCGGGTCTTGGCGATGGAGTCCTCGAGCGGTTTCTTGTCCGCGCCGCTGAGCTTCGTCTCGTTCTCCTTGACCAGCTTTTCGACCTGGAAGCACAGCGACTCGGCCTGATTGCGGGCTTCGGCCAACTCCCGTTTGTGCTTGTCTTCCGAAGCGTGGGCCTCGGCGTCACGGGTCATCTTGTCGATTTCGTCCTTCGACAATCCGCTCGACTTCTCGATGCGAACTGTTTGCTCCTTGCCGGTGCCAAGGTCCTTGGCCGCGACATTGAGGATGCCGTTGGCATCGATATCGAACTTGACCTCGATCTGTGGCACCCCGCGAGGCTGTGAAGCGATCCCCTCCAAGTTGAACTGGGCCAGCAAACGATTGTCGTTTGCCATTTCGCGTTCGCCTTGGAATACACGCACCGTGACGGCCGTCTGGTTGTCGTCCGCCGTACTGAAGGTTTGCTTCCGCTCGGTCGGAATCGTGGTATTCCGCTCGACGAGCTTGGTCATGATGCCGCCCAGGGTTTCGATGCCCAGCGACAGCGGCGTCACATCCAACAGCAGCACGTCCTGCACTTCACCGGCCAGCACACCACCTTGAATCGCGGCGCCAATGGCCACGACCTCGTCGGGATTCACACCCTTGTGCGGTTCCTTACCGAAGATTTTGTGGACCAGCTCCTGCACCTTGGGGATGCGCGTCGAGCCACCGACAAGTACCACCTCGTCGATATCCTTGGGGCTCATCTTCGCGTCTTCCAACGCTCGCATCACGGGTCCGCGGCAACGCTCGATCAAGGGATCGACCAGTTGCTCGAACTTCGCTCGGGTAATGTTCATTTGCAAATGCTTAGGACCGCTGGCGTCGGCCGTGATGAACGGCAGATTCAGATCGGTCGAAGCGGCCGAGCTCAGTTCCTTTTTTGCTTTTTCGCAGGCCTCCTGCAGACGTTGCAGAGCCATCTTGTCCTTGCGCAGGTCGATGCCCTGATCCTTTTTGAATTCGTCCGCGACGTAATTCAGCAAGGTGAAGTCGAAGTCGTCGCCTCCGAGGTGCGTATCGCCGTTGGTGCTGATTACGCGGAAAACACCCTCCGCGACTTCCAGCGCCGAGACGTCGAACGTACCACCACCGAGGTCGAACACGACGATTTTCTGCGCCTCTTTCTTATCCAGCCCATAGGCCAGCGAGGCGGCCGTCGGCTCGTTGATGATGCGCGCCACTTCCAGGCCTGCGATCTGGCCGGCATCCTTGGTCGCCTGTCGTTGGGCGTCGTTGAAGTACGCCGGCACCGTGATCACGGCCTTGTTCACTTTGTGGCCCAGATAAGCCTCGGCCGACTCTTTCAACTTTCGCAGAATCTTGGCCGAGATTTCGGGCGGTGTGAACTCCTTGTCGCCGATCTCTACCTTCACGTAATCTTGTGGCCCGCCGGTCACGGTGTAAGGAACCAGCTTCTCTTCAGCGGCTACCTCGCCGTGGCGGCGGCCCATGAATCGCTTGATCGAGTAAACCGTGCGCGTCGGATTCGTGACGGCTTGGCGGCGTGCGGGCTCGCCAACCAGCACATCGCCTTTATCGGTGAATGCGACCACACTGGGCGTGAGTCGATTGCCTTCTTGATTCGGAATGACCTTCGGATCGCCTCCCTCCATGACCGCCACCACAGAGTTGGTGGTGCCCAGGTCGATCCCGATGATCTTTTCGCCTTGTGCCATGGAATTTTGCTCCTGAAACCTGTTTCGCGTTCATCTCTCAACTGAGAGATGAATGCGGAGTGATGTTTTATTGGTTGCTTTAAAAGCTTCGATTGCCGTTTCGTCTGTTTTATTACGCCGCAGCGGTTTTTGAGTTGAGCGGCAAACTCCAGAAAAGTTGAACCCCGCTCGAAGGATTTGTCGGAGAACGCGGTTCGCGACCTCGCTATTCCTTTTAAGCAAAGATCGTGCCGGGGTGGTTTTGAACCGCCCAAATCATAACACTATAAATCGCATTTAGTTATGGCGAGGGAGCACGGCAAGTTTTGAGCCGTCAGGCAGCACCGGGATTTCCCTATCTGCCAGAATGACCAGTCCCTGAAAAGTTACGATTCTGGCCCTGCCAAAGTGGCAGTCGACGAATTCGGTCGTACCCTTGGAGGGAAGCGACCTTGGCATCGGAATTCTATTATGACCGACCCTTTGACCACCAAGCGACAGTTTGTCGGAACCTGGATTTGCGATGCCCCTTCCGAGCCGCAGTGAACTCCTCATGGCATAGGCGCATCATCCCAACAGATATCCGGGCTCAACGACATCAATACAAACGTCAGCTACATTAGGGCCCGCTCGCGTACGAACTCAGGCTCAGACGGACATACGACTCGTGGGAAAAGAGAACCCGAAATCCGAATCGCGCACGCGTGCGACGAAAAACCGTACGGTGGTCGAGCTGCGCACGGCGCTCGACCGGGCTGATCGCGAGCTTTTGACGCAGATCAATGCCCGGGCATCGCTCGCGCGCTCGCTGGCCGAAGCTGAAGCGGACAAGTCCGGTAACGAGAGTTCGTCGGTATTCACGCCCGGCCGGGACGACGTCGCACTCAAGGCCGCGGTCGAAAACAACAAAGGGCCCTTATCACCGGACAGCGTGCGTGGCGTTTTTCGCGAGATCCTTAGTGGCTCGCGTCAACTTACTAAGCAATTGCGAGTCGCCTTTCTCGGTCCGTTCTATACGTACAGCCACCTGGCCACATTGCACCGCTTTGGGCAGAGTGTCGAACTAGTGCCCGTGGGCACGATCGCCGCCGTGTTCGAAGAGGTCAACAGCCAGCAGGCCGATTATGGGCTGGTGCCGATCGAGAATTCAACGGACGGGCGCATTGCCGACACGCTCGACATGTTCACCCGGCTGCGGGTAAGAATCTGCGGCGAGGTGCAGCTGCGCATTCGGCACACCTTGATGGGCCGCGGGCCGCGCAGCGAGATCGTCGAGGTATACAGCAAGTCGCAACCCTTTTCGCAATGCCGAAACTGGCTGACAAAGCACTTGCCGGCGGCGCGCACCGTCGAGGTGACGAGCACCACCGCCGCCGTGCAATTGGCCCTGGAAAAGCCGGGCACCGCCGCCATCGCCAGCCGCGAAGCCGCCACGCATTATGGCCTGGACGTGCTGGCCGAGGGGATCGAAGACAAGCACGACAACATCACGCGCTTCGCGGTGATCGGGGCTGATGCCGCGGCCCGCTCAGGCCGTGATAAGACCGCCGCCATGTTCCAGATCGCGCATCAGCCAGGTTCGCTGGCCGAGGCGATCACGATCTTCAAACGCAACCGGCTGAATCTGACTTGGATCGAATCGTTTCCGATCGCTCATGGCGAGTATCTGTTCTTCGTCGAATTTGACGGGCACGAGACCGACTTGAAGGTGCGCCGGGCGCTCGCGGCCCTGCGAAAGAAAACCCAACGGCTGGAAATCCTCGGCTCGTGCCCACAGACGCAGCCAGTCGGCTAACGTCAGTTCGACGTCGAGGATGAGAACTCGGGTCTCAAGTTGGCAGGCGAAATAGCGCCCGGGCGTTGGCCGTCGTCTGCTCGGCAAATTCCGTGGCATCGACACCGCGCGCCGCGGCCAGGCATTCCGCTGTGTGGCGGACGTGGGCCGGTTCGTTCCGCTTGCCGCGCAGTGGATGCGGCGACAGATAGGGTGAATCGGTCTCAATCAGGATGCGGTCCGCAGGCACCGTTGCCGCCACGGCCCGCAGCGCGTCGGACTTCTTGAATGTCACCATCCCGGCGAAGCTGATGTACAGCCCCAGTGCGACGCATTCGGCCGCGGTCTCGGCCGTGCCGGTGAACGAATGCATCACGCCCGACAGGCTGCCACGTTGCCGCGCGGCCCGCAACATTTCGAGGACTTCGGCGTCGCTCTCCCGGGTATGCACGATGAACGGCAGCTCCATTTTTTGAGAGAGCCGCAGATGCCGGTCAAAATAGTCCTGCTGTAGTGGTAGCGGCGACGTATCCCAGTAACGATCGAGCCCCGTTTCGCCCACAGCCACCACGCCTGACGCGCTGGCGATCGCCACGATTTGATCCCAATCGTCGGCCGCGGCATGAATCGTATCGTTGGGCTGAATGCCTACGGCGGCGAATACGCCGGGATAGCGCGCGGCAATCTCGATACTCTGCCGGCTGGAGACGAGGCTGTAACCCACGGTGACGATCTGCGCGACACCGGCAGTTCGAGCTCGCGCGATGACGTCGTCGCGATCGACGTCGAACTCGGGCTGGTTCAGATGCGCATGGGAGTCGACGAGACGCATCACGATTTTCTACCGAGAAACGCGCTTTCCATGAAGCGATTGGCAAGTAGTACACGTCCGCGAAGGTTACGTCGCGGAAATTGCGCCGCTAGTCGCGGTTTCTCGCGGAAATTACGTAGGCTGCTTAAGCAGATCCTCAAGTGCCTCGAGATGAGCGCGCTCGCTTCCCAGGACCTCTTCGGCCAATTCGCGTGCCTCGCGATCGGTGCCCAGGCCGGCCACGATCCGCTCAATATCGACGAGGTCGCGTTTCTGACAGCGGACCAACTCCAAGAGCAGGAAATCGAGCGACAGCAGGTTCATGTCCGTGTATTCCATCGGAAAGGAACCACGGTCGATCCGTCCACCCCGCGCGTCGATCAATTCGCCGAGTCGGCCGACCATCGCTTGTTGATCGGCCAGGATGTGCGTCAGGGCCGTTGTTGCCGATTCGTCGCCTGGATGAGTCCAGGGACAAGCGTCGGCCAGATACGTAGGCAGCGTGCGATTCTCGATCGCAAGCAACTGATTCAACAGGTCGATAGTTTTCGAGCGAGCCATGAATTCCTTGATCGAGTTCTTAATTCAGCAGTTGATGGCTGGCTGCCGCGGCCCATTGATAAAGGGGATCCCAAGCGACGCCTAATACGACAACGGGCACCGTGACCAGGGCCACGAACGCCCCTTCGGCCGAGACCATCGAAAAGTCGACCGGCAAACGGTCCTCCGGCTCGGCATCCATGGTCATCGTCTTGATGATCCGCAAGTAATAGAACAGGCTGATCGCGGTGTTCAAACCACCCACGACCAATAGCCAGTACAGCTTGGCAGGCACCAGCGAGTAAAACGCCAGCCATTTGGCGATGAAGCCGCTGAAGAACGGTAAGCCGACCAGGCTGATCAGAATGATCGAGAAGCAAACCACCAGACCCGGCGACGTACGAATCAGCCCGGCGTAGTCCTTGATCTCTTCGCTACGCATCGCATTACGCAGGAAGGCCACGACGGCAAAGGCCCCCAAGTTCATAAACAGGTAAGTCGCGACGTAAAAGGCCAACGCAGCGACACTCTTTTCGGCCATGGCCGAATCGCGGCCGATCAAGGCGACCGCGGCCGCGGCGGGCATCATCATGTAGCCGGCGTGCGCGATTGTCGAATAGGCGAACAGCCGCTTGATATTGGTCTGCGCGTAAGCGGCCAGGTTACCGAACGTGCAAGTGATGGCCGCGAGAAAGGCAATGATGCCGACGATGTAATCCCGGCTGCGCTCAAGCACGCTGGGCGATTCAACGTCCGCGATGAGACCGAAATTCGGCAAATTCTTCGCATCCAGCCTGGGATCGACCAGCGACAGATCGCGCTGCTTGGCAACGCCGAGCCCAGGGGCCGCATCCCGCTCTGCCGCGACGAGGCGAACTTCGGCCGCCGGCGTTTGCAAGGCGACCGGTTGTTCGTGAACTTGGTGGGCGAAACCGATGCCGACCCGAATCAGCAATGCCATCGCGGCTGCCTTGGACGCAACCGATAGGAAAGCGTCAACTTCGGCGCTAGCTCCTTCGAAAACGTCGGGGCACCAGAAATGAAACGGTACGGCCGAAAGCTTGAACGCCAGCCCCACGGCCAGCATCAAGCCCCCCAGCATCAGGACCGTTTCTCGTTCAGCGAAAGCCTCGGCCGACATCGATGTGAGCTGGGAAACGATCGTCGGCATATGGGCCGAACCTGTCGCGCCGGCCAGCAAGCTGATGCCGTACAACATGACGCCAGCCGTGCCCGCGCCGAACACGGAATACTTGAGAGCCGCTTCGCTGCTTTGCCGCCGACCCTTCAGAATGCCGGCCAAAGCGTACGACGGCACACTGGCCATCTCGACCCCCAGGAAGATCATCAACAGATGATTCGCCGAGGCCATGATGCACATGCCCAAGGTCGCGCCGAGGATCAGCGTGTAGAAATCGGCGCCATCCTCGGAATCGGGAATGCCGGAGAGCCGCGTCATCACGAGAAACAGCACGGCGAAGATCAACAGCACCGAGCGGAAATAGACCGTGAATCCGTCGAACAGCAGCATGCCCGTGAAGATTTCGGTGGGATACGGGCTGCCGCCGGTGATCGGCTCGCTTCCCAAATAGCGCCACGGCGCGGCTAGCACCAGCGCCGCCACTGAACCAGCGAGCGCGACGTAAAACGCGTCGACGCGAAATCTTGGCAAGCGGCCGAGCAACATGAGCACGATCGTGACGCAGATCGCTAGCTCCGGTCCGAAGCCGGGTAGCGACACGTCAATCGTGTCGAGTCGCAGATTATTGACCAGTTCCTGAAAATTCACGGCTGACCGTTTCTTATCTCGTAGCGTGCCTGGACTGCTGCGTTATTCGTCGCCAGCCGCGAGGCACTCGTGGTTTCGCCTGACACTATGATTCAATTAAACGCCGACCGCGTCGGCTCGCTATCGCTGCCCGTCGGCCAACGCCAACTCCGAAAGATCCTCGGCAGCCTCGATGCGCGGTTGCTTTACATTGCGAGTCCAATCGGCCAACTCACCCACCTCTTTGTTCACGCTGGGGGTAAGGTACCGGAAGATGGCCTGCGGATAGACGCCGAAGATGATGGCAAAGCCCAGCAGCGGGGCGGCAATGGCCAGCTCGCGCGGGGTCATCGGGTAAATACCTTCGGGGTGCGGTCCCTTGTATTCCGGGCCCAGATAGACACGTTGCAGAGTCCACAGGATGTAGCCGGCTGTCAGCACGACGACCGAGGCCGAGATCACGGCCAAGGTCTTGCTGAACGACCAGACCGAAAGCGTGACGAACACTTCGCCGATGAAACCACACAAGCCCGGCAGTCCCAAGCCGGCAAAGAAAATGCCGAAGGCCAGGCCGCTGTACACCGGCATCTTGGCGAACAGGCCGCCGAATTCGTCCAGGTTGCGGTGATGCACGCGGTCGTAGATCACGCCGACCATAAAGAACATGCCAGCCGAACTGATGCCGTGGGCGATCATCTGGAACATGGCGCCATTCATTCCCAGCGCCCAATAATCGGGGTTAAAGTCGGTGCCGATCCAGGCACTCCATACGCCGATTCCCAGGATGACATAGCCCATGTGGCTGACCGAGCTATAGGCGACGAGTCGCTTGAAGTCTTTCTGCGCCATCGCGGCAAAGGCACCGTAGACCATGCTCAACACGCCAATGCCGGACACAACGTACGCCAGCTCGTATCCGGCGTCGGGGCAAAGCGGGTAGCAGATGCGAATGATGCCGTAGCCACCCATTTTCAAAAGCACGCCGGCCAGAATCATGGAAATCGGCGTCGGCGCCTCGACGTGCGCATCAGGCAACCACGTGTGTACCGGCACGATCGGCACCTTAATGGCAAAGCCGATGAACAGGAGCACGAAGGCCCACCATTGAATCGACTTGCCCAACCACAGCTCACCATCAAACGGCGAATCAGGCAATTGCCCAATCTCGGCCAGCGCCAGCAGATTGAAGGTGTGGGCCGGGGCTGTGGCGTCCTGTGCGATAGCGGTAATCACGCTCTCGGGCACGTGCGCCTTGGCGAGTTGCTCGGGGCTGAGCAACTTTAGATCGCTGTTGAAGTACAGCATCAAGATCGCGATCAGCATCAGCACGCTGCCCACCAGCGTGTACAGAAAGAACTTGATAGCAGCGTATTCGCGACGCGGACCACCCCACACGCCGATCAGGAAGTACATCGGCAGCAGCATGACTTCCCAGAACACGTAGAACAGGAAGAAATCGAGCGAGAGAAACACGCCCAGCATGCCCGTCTCGAGCAGCAGAAACAGGATGCAATAGGCCTTCACGTGCTTGGTGATGTTCCAACTGGCCGCCATCGACAGCAAGCTGACGAACGATGTCAACACCACCAGTGTGAAGCTGATGCCGTCAACGCCCATGTAATAGTAGATGTTGAACGACTTGATCCAATCGAGCGAGAAGGTGTCCTGCATTCCGGCCTGGCTGATTTGAAAGCGCGCGCTCTCGACGTCGTCCGCCGGCCGGTCGATCGCCATCCAGGCCGTCAGCCCGAACACGGCAATCGTAACCACCAGGCTGAACAGGCGAATGGCATCGGGTCGCTTGTTCGAGAACACGGGCAGCATCAGCGCCAGGGCGCCTGCCGCCGGTAGAAACGCGATCAAGCTCAGCAGCAGCACGTAGTTCGATTCCATGTCAATTCAGTTCCCGCGATGATTCTCGCATCAGGTCGGCCGGCATACGGCCGCGAATGTTAATTTCCAGGTTGTTCGCGATCGATTTAGGTCGTGGCCGCCACACTCCAGCGAATCAACAACGTTAGCGCCACGGTTCCGATCACGATCAGCATGACGTATTGCCGCAGCTTGCCGGTTTGCACGCTGCGTAGCGAATCGCCGATCGAATAGGTCCAGGCCGCCACGACGTTTACCAGGCCGTCGATCAAGTAGCGGTCGATCATGTCGTCAATACTGGCGATCGAACGTACGCCGCGCGCCAGGGCGTCGATCGCGCCGTCGATCACGCGACGGTCGAAGTTGGACACCATCTTCGAGAAGAACATCACCGGCCGCACGAAGATCGCGTTGTACAACTCGTCGAAATACCATTTGTTCCAGAACAGTCGATAGATCGGAGCAAACTGCCGGCGAACGTCCTCGGGATTCAAACTTCGGAAGACGTAGAAGGCGGCCGAGAGCACCAGGCCAGCCAAGGCCACGAAGAACAGTGAGATTTCGGCCAGCCCATGAATGGCCGGGGAATGGCTCAGCGGTTCTTCCGGATAAACCAACGTTGGCAGCAGGTAGCCGAACGACGTCGCTCCCACGCCCACGGGACGGGCCTGCTCGAGCAGCTTCACCACGCTGAACGGGAACCAAGGGAAGCCGACGATTACGGCGAACACTGCCAGGATCACCAGCGGCAGATACATGACCTTCGGCGATTCGTGCGCGTGGTCATAAACGTGATGATCGCGCGGCTTGCCGGCGAACGTCATAAACCACAGCCGAAACATGTAAAACGCCGTGAGCCCGGCGCCACCGACGGATAGGGCGAAGAAAATCCCGCCGTGCGTCGGGTTGACGTTATAGAACGACAACACCTGGGCGACGATCGAATCTTTCGAATAGTAGCCGCTGAAGCCGATCACAAACGGTATCGCGGCACCGTAGATCGCAAGTACGCCGACGAGCATCGTGTACGCAGTCCAGGGCATCTTGTGTCGCAAGCCCCCCATACGCCGCATGTCATTAGTATGCGTGGCATGGATCACGGAGCCCGAGCACATGAAGAGCAAGCTTTTGAAGAACGCGTGCGTCACCAGATGGAAGAGGCCAGCGGCCCAACCGCCGACGCCCAGGCCGAGCATCATGTATCCCAATTGGCTGACGGTCGAGTAGGCGAGCACGCGCTTGATATCAACGGCCGTGATCGCGATCGTCGCTGCCAAAAACAGCGTGATGCAGCCGGCATAAGCGATGACCAACAACACTTCGGGAGCGAAGACCGGATAAAAACGACCTGCCAAGTAGACACCCGCCGCCACCATCGTCGCCGAGTGGACCAGCGCCGAAACCGGAGTGGGACCTTCCATCGCATCTGGCAACCAGACGTGTAGCGGAAACTGGGCGCTCTTGCCGACGCACCCACAGAAGATGCCGATACCCGCGATCACCAGCAGCCAGTACCCGTAGCCTTCGGCACGCCAAGTATCGATTTGCTCGGCGGTCGGCTCGACGCCGGCCGCGATCTGGTCCATCGCCGCATAGCGCACCATGCCGTCGGGCACGGTCAATTCGTAATTCTTATCGGCCGGCCGCACGGTGCTGAAAATTCCCTGCTCGCCGCCGACATCACCAAAGGCGAACGTACCCAGGCTGGCCCACAACGCCATCAGACCAATGATCATGCCGAAGTCGCCGACACGGTTGACGATGAACGCCTTGTTAGCCGCGTTCGAGGCACTCTTTCGTTCGATGTAGAAGCCGATCAGGAAGTAGGAGCAGATACCCACCAATTCCCAAAAGACGAACACCATCAGGATGTTGCCCGCGATCACCAGGCCCAGCATGCTGAAGCAGAACAGCGACAGGTACTGGAAGAAACGGTGAAAGCGACCCGGCCGGTGCAAATGGTGACCGTCGGAGAGCGTGACTTCATGATCGACGACTTCATGCAATTCGTCGTGCATGTAGCCGTAGGCATAAAAGTGAATCAGCGTCGCGATGAACGACACCATCGTGAACATCAAAATTGTCAGCGAATCGATGTAGTAGCTGACTGCCAGCTTCAACTTGCCGATCTGGGCCAACGTGTACATGTCCTTGGTGTAGGCCTTCGACGGCTCGGTCGGCAGCCCGTGGCCGGCATGGCCCCCCTCGTGAACCTCACCGGCATGCTCGAGCGTGGCGTGCTCGGCCATGATGCTGTCGTCGACGCTTTCGCCCACGGTGTCCCCGTGGTCGTTCGCTTCGTGGCTGGCATGCACGGCGGCGACGTCACCTCGCGCGCCCAAATGGCCGAAATGCCAAATGCAAAACGCCGTCAACGACAACAGGAACGAAGTCAGGATCGCGCCCGTGGCGACATAGCTAGCCAAGATACCGTGCTTGCCCATGCGTGGGCCGAACAGCACGATCAGCGCAAACGAGGCCAGCGGCACCAGCCAAGCCAGCGAAAGCAACAGCGGCAGTGATTGGTCGGGTGACATCAGCCTTTTAGTTCATCCGCGCGATCGACATCGACCGTCGCATGATTGTTGTAGAAGTTCAATGTGATGGCCAATGCCACGGCCGCTTCGGCCGCGGCCAAGACGATGACGAAGAGCGAAATGAACTGACCGTCCAAACCCAAAGAGTAAGGAGAGCCGCCGCTGAGGAACTCGCTGCTAAAGGCCACGAAATTGATATTCGCGCCGTTCAACACCAACTCGACGCCCATGAGGATGCCCAGAGCGTTACGCTTCACAGCCATGCACACAATGCCAGAAATAAACAGCACCGCTCCCACGACCAGGAAGTGCGAAACGCCGACAGGTTGAGTTAACAGGTGCATGGCTTCTAACCGCTCTTTACATCTTCGGACGCGCGCGACGCTTGGTGCGGGCGAGATAGGCCGCCCCGACCAAGACGACCAGC
Source organism: Pirellulales bacterium (assembly GCA_036499395.1). Classification (NCBI taxonomy): domain Bacteria; kingdom Pseudomonadati; phylum Planctomycetota; class Planctomycetia; order Pirellulales; species Pirellulales bacterium. Next base: position 113,443 of record DASYDW010000064.1, on the reverse strand, counting down.
AAATGGACCGAAACCAATTCGAAAGGCAGCAAATAGCCTGACATGCCAGCCTTCAGCCCAGCAGGCCCCGGCTGCAAGCGATCGACACGCGCCCCTAACAGGCCCAGACCGATCGGCGTCGAGGTCTTCGGCGGCGCGTCGGGAATGCCGTCCCCGTTCGTGTCACCAGGCGTAGTCGACACCGTCCAGTCGGGCACGGCATGTTCGTCGGCGTGCTCTTCGGCCGTCGAGGTCAAATACACTTTTGCACCGCCGGCCTGCGCGGCGTGCTCCGAGTGTACTTTAGTGGCCGGGGCATTGCGCCAATCGGCCACGGTGAACGCCGCCGGAATCAGTATCGCCGCCAGGCAGCCGGACAGCATCACAGCCACGATCCAATCACCGCCCCCCGTCTTCAACGAGACGAACGGCCCTTGTGCGGTGAGCATGACGCCAAAGATCAATAGCACGAGCGTGCCGCCGACGTAAATCAACAACTGCATCGAGCCGACAAAGTCGGCACCGGCCAGAAAGAACAGGCCGGACGTCGCGCCCAGCGAGATAATCAGGCACATGGCCATCCGCACAATGTTCGCCGCGACTACCGTTGCTATGGCGAAACCGCACGCAAATAGCGCGAACAGCAGAAAGAAGAACGTGTGCCAATTGATCGCGTCCACGTTCATTCCCCTTCCGCCGTCGATCGGACCACGGCGCTAATTTGCGTCGCTTCGGCCGAAGTCTGCGCGACGTTCGTAGCCGGAGCCGCCGGCGGCGCGGCATCATAGAATTTCAAATACCGCTCGGCGTAGGGCATCGCACGCAATCCCACGCCGCCGGGCAGGTAAAACGTCCACAGCGTGGCGCCAAGGAACATCACGGCCGCGATCGGCGTGCAGTACTTTAAACAGACCTGCATCACCTGGTCGATTCGCAAGCGAGGCAGCGTCCAACGAACCCAGATCATGAACGTCACGCCGGCGACGCATTTGAAAATGAAATTGAACAAGCCGAGCAAGTTGCCGATCCAGGCCAACACCGGACCGTTATCGGTTGTCAGGCCGAGTAGATCGGCAATGGGGATCGGGCCATTCCACCCGCCGAAGAACAGAATCGCGGCCAGGCCGCTGACGATGAACATCGAGCCATATTCGGCCATGTAAAAGGCCAGCCAGCGAAAGCCCGAGTATTCGGTATGAAAGCCGGCGACCAATTCACTTTCGGCCTCGGCCAGGTCGAAGGGGGCGCGATTCACGCTGGCCGTGGCACAGGTGAAATAAACCCAGAACGTGATGAACGTGAAGGGATCGTGAAACACAAGCCAGTTCGTGAAGAAGCCTTGCTGGATGTCCGCGATCTTCACCAGGTCCATCTGGCCCGTGATCAGCACTGGCACGACAACGCACATACCAAGCGGCACTTCATAGCTGACGACCTGCGCCGCTTCACGCATGGCGCCGAACAACGACCACTTCGAAGCCGACGCGTAGCCGGCCAGGATCACGCCGAAGACTTCCAGCCCCAGTACGGCCAGGATGAAAAACACGCCGACGTCCATTTGCTGTGCGACCCAGCCGCTGGAAAACGGCAGTGCCAATAGCGCCGCAAACGAGGCGCAGAAACTGACATAGGGAGCAAGCCGAAAAAGAACTGCGTCCGCATCTGCGGGACGAAGGTCTTCTTTCGTGATCAGCTTCAGTCCATCGGCCAGAAGCTGCAGCCAGCCATATTTGCCGCCGCAGCGCGTCGGACCCAAGCGATCTTGAATACGGGCCGAAACCTTGCGCTCGATCCAGACGAAGAACATGGCGCCGATGAAGGGCACCAAGAGCAGCAATCCGCACTGCAGCAATCCAATGGCGACATAGGCCAGCGGAGCCAGCGACTGCGGCAAATAACTCGCCAGTGCTTCAGCCACCGTAGGATTCATCCCTGAGCGACGTCAAAATCGCTCGTATGAGTCGTGAGACCAACCGCTCGGCGACGCTCAATGCGTCAATACCTAACTCGTTACCGAGCACGGGCGTCCCATAAGATCGTGAAATATGGCACAAGGTCCGGGGTCTATTCAAGCCCCCCGCCGCATGAATTTACCGATAGCCGAAACCGGAAAAATCGAAATCCGAAGAGACGGGAAAGACGGCCCGTTATCGGGAATCGAAAAGCCCAGAAAATAGACCGCTCGCTCGTGCCGAGATTTGTGCTGAAGCCCTCCCTCGGCGCTGTCGATTTCGACAGTTTTCGGGGAATCCGGAATCCGCACCCGCCATGACTGACTAGCGATCAATCTCGCCCATGACCACGTCGAGCGAGCCGACGATCGCCGGTACGTCGGCAATCAAGCAGCCGCGACATAGTTCGTGGGTGACAGACAAATTGCAGAAACAACTGCTACGCGCCCGGACGCGCCGCGGAATCGTTCCGCCATCGCTAACGATGTAAAAGCCCATCTGGCCTCGCGGCGCCTCAGTTTCGAGATACGCTTCACCCTTGGGCAGCTTCTCGGTGAGCTTTACCGGAGTGCCGAAGTCCCCCTTGGCCGTGCTGTAGCGGTCGATCCCCTGACGCACCAAGTCGATCGCCTGCATGACTTCCAACATGCGGACATAGAAGCGGTGCCAACAATCTCCAAGGATCGCCGAATTGGGGACCGCCGGGTACTGGTGGTCGCGCGGATAGTGGCCGTCGCGTTCGACGATTACCTCGAAGGCGTAGCCATCGTACATGTCCGTATAGCGGTCTTCACCATCGCGACGCAGATCGTGGTCGACGCCGCTGCCGCGCAACACGGGACCGGTGCAGCCATAGTCGATCGCCATCTCGGGCGTAAGAATGCCCAGGCCTGCAGTACGCTTTACGAAAATCGCATTGGTCGTCAGCAGCGTATGGCACTCGACAATCACGGGCAGCAACTGGTCGAGGAATTCTTCGCACTTCTTTAACCAGCCCGAGGGGAGGTCGTGCGTCGCACCGCCAACGGTCAGGTAGCTGTAGGTTAGGCGAGCCCCGCAGGCGAGCTCGAACAGGTCGAGGATCTTCTCGCGCTCACGGAAGGCGTACAAGAATGGGCTGAAAGTGCCCAGGTCCAGTCCATACGCGCCCATTCCAACCAGATGGCTGGCGATGCGGTTCAGTTCCGAGATGATCACGCGCAAGTGCTTGGCCTTCTCGGGCAACTGATATTTCATCAGCTTCTCGACCGTCAATGCCCAGCCGAGATTCATATTCATGCCGGCCAGATAATCCATCCGGTCGGTATAGGGAATCCATTGTCGCGGCGTGAGGTTTTCGCCGATCTTCTCTGCACAGCGATGCAGATAGCCAATATGCGGCACACACTCGGACACCACTTCGCCGTCGGTCCGCAGCACAAGGCGAAGCACGCCGTGCGTGCTGGGGTGCTGGGGCCCCATGTTCACCAACATTTCGTCGGTGCGAACGTCGAACTCGATAATGCGCGGATCGTCGAGATGGGTGGCCATGGCAACTTCTGTCGCTGAATGTTATTTCGCAACCGGTATGTGCGCGGCGCCCATGCGAAGAGACGTCGTGCGTTTCATCAATAACAACACCGCGCCTAGCGGGCGCGAATGCCGTGATAATCCAGCGGCATTTCGTAATCTTTTCGCAGCGGATGCCCAACCCAATCCTCGGGGCAGAGGATGCGGCGCGGATTCGGGTGCCCCAGAAATCGCACGCCGCTGAGGTCAAAGACTTCGCGCTCGTGCCAGTCGGCCGTGCTCCAGATGCCGCTCACCGTGGCAACCTCGGGCAGTTCGCCGGGGACGTCGTCCTTCCAACGCGGCAGCATCACCTTTACGACCAGGCTGGTTTTGTTGGGAATGCTCCACAAATGATAGACCAACTCCAGGTGCGGATCGAAGCCGGCCTTGGCGGCCTTCTTCGGATCCGGCTCGAAGTAGTCAACCACGGTAATGCAATTCAGCAGATTGAATCGCAGGCTGGCTTCGTCGCGAAGATACGTGCATACGTCGACGAGGCCTTCGGGCGATACCTCAATCCAGGGATCGATCGCCTCGAAGTTCCCGCCAGTGATCGCGTCGCCAAAGCGCTTCTGCAGTGAAGCGAGAAATGTTTGACCGCTCATGGAGGATCGTTAACTCATCTAAAGCAAGGGGCCGCTTGTTATCGCGAAATCGCAAGTGCTCGACCGTCCGGTCGCGGGTACCGCAATCACAGGCTCTTCGGTCAGCCGACGAGCACAGGCTCCTCTTCTTCGATTGGCGGAGTGCTCGCCGGAGCTTGGCGACCGCGTTCGAGACTGAGTGCGCGGACCCAATCCAAGTCGCCGCGTCGCCATACATAAGCGAAGCCAACTAGCAGCACGGCGAAAAAAACCAGAATGTCGGCAATCGACATCGCGGCCAGTGTTCGCGCCGTTTCAGGAACTTGCGCTGCGTCCTCGGCCTTGGGCCTGGCATCAACAGGCACCGTTAGCGCGTCGTAGACGGCGTTCACGGCCGGGCTGAGATGGCCTTCTTCCTTCATCGCCACGATCTGTTGGCGCCCCGTGACATGGGGATCCATCAACTCGGTCGACTTACCGAACACGGCGCCCCAGGGGAAGAAGAACGCCACTTCGACGTCGAAGATGATGAACAACAGCGCGACGACATAAAACCGCAAGTCGAATTGTACGAAGCTGGAGCCGATGGCCGGCTCGCCGCATTCATAAACTTGCAGCTTTTCGACCGATGGTTTCTTGGGGCGAATGAATCGTCCCATCACCAGGTGAATGAACAGGAAGAAAAACCCGAAGCCAAAAAACAACGCCAGATACCCGGCGATCAAGGTTGGCGACATGGCGGGAGGACCAGAATAAGTGGGGAGAGCGGGAAATCTTCCCGTAAGAACAGGATTCTAGGCCAACCCCGCCCTTTTGCAACCCTGCCCGCCGGCGTGACTTTCCGCGCGACGGCCGCTGGCCAGCCTCGCGGGAACGGGGGGCGGGCGCTTGATTGAAATCGCTCTCCCGGTCCGCAAGAGTCAGCTCTTCAGCACCGCGCCCGCTGCGATTGGATCGAAGCCGTCAGGCCAGCGCGTCCGCGCGTCGTAGATGGCCCCCATCAGGTTGGCATCGGTCAGATCGACTGAAGAAAGGTCGGTGCCGAGCAGCGATGTCCGTTCCAGCCTTGCCCCGCGCAGATTCGCCTGAAACATGCTGGCGTGTCGGAGATTGGCTTCGCGTAGATCGCATTCGGCCAGTGAGGCCGCGATCAGCATCGCGCAATTCAGATTCGCACGTACCAGCAGCGCCTGCTCTAAGTCGGCCGAAGCCAGATTCGCAAACGACAAATCCGCCTCGCATAGATCGCTTTTGCGCAGCACGGCGCGCGTCATGCCGACTCCCGAGAGGTTGGCGCCCCGCAAAACAAGGCCCGCCAGATTTGCCTTGTCGAGCCGCCGTCCATCGATTTGGTGCAAAACTGCACCATTCTTATCCTTGATTTCGAACAGCTGAGCTCCCCCACTGAGCAAGACAAACCGCGCGACTGCCACCTGCGCTGGTATCTATGCATTGTAAGTCAAAATGGTTCGAGCGTCTTGCCAGGCGCGCGGAATGGGCGCGAAGAAGGAAAGCATAGCGAGGTGGGCGCGGCGATCGGACTTAACCGACACGCTGCCGGGATTCAGTCGGCCACGCTAGTCCGCGCGCCCTGCCGTGGCCCCGGCGACCAACTGCTGGCGACCGCGGAATCCGGCGTCCAACTCGTGCCAGTGCAGCACTTCCGACTCTCCCAGCTTCCAGCAAAGGTAGATAGGGCGTCCCTCGAGCCGGGCCGGGAAATCCACCAGGCCATCCGGGCCGTTCTTGGGCTCGACTCCCAAGAGGCGAAGCTCTTCGACGTATTCTTGCAGGCGTTGACTGTCTTTTTCCAGCTCTTCTTCGATCTGCGAAAGCTCTTCGCCATACAGGTCATGCGCGCCGCGCTCGCGTCCGGCAAGCAGCAGCCCCAACCGCTCGCGGCGTTCCACGACTTCCCGTGACAACTGGGCAAGGTCGGTCACGATCGCGCGCACCAACGGTAACGAAGCGTTCGCCGCCTCGACCGTAAAAATCTTTCGTCCTTCGAACGGATCGCCGGGCATGACTGGCCTCGTTCTCAACGGGACGCGTTTATTGATTCGGGCCGCCGTGAACCGGCTCCGCAATCACCTTCGAGTTCGCCACAACAGTCGGATTGAGCGTAGCTCGTCCCCAAGCCACATCGACGGGCAGGCGAGAGAAATCCACGATGCATCCATCGCGGCTGTAGCAGCTCAAATCGTGCGTCGCACCCATAAAGATGCAATCCACCGGGCAGGGGTCGACGCATAAAGCACAGAACATGCATTTCGTGTAATCGATCGTGAAGCCCGTGACCTTGAAGCCCTTGCCATGGGTCACACGCTCTTTGCCGATGTAGATGCAGTCAACAGGGCAAGCCTTCGCGCACTGGTCGCAGGCGATGCACGTCGTTAGGTCGTAGCGATGGAATCCGCGGTAACGGGGAGCGACGGGCACCGGCAATTCCGGGTACTCGAACTTTTCGGTGAACGTCTTGCGCTGTGGGTCGTATGTCGCAAGCCAGTATCGCAGAGTGACATACAGCCCGTTGGTGACCGTGAAGACGGCGTCACGAATATTCCGCAGCCATTCCAACATTGCGAGTATATCCAGAACTGATAACGATTTTGGTCAGCTCATCCTGTAGAACGCGGCGCGCATGCTCGCACGCTGTGATCTAAGAATGCAATGTGCCAGATTATAAACACGCGGCCTGGACTCGCAAGCGACCCTGTGGCCACGTTGCAATTGTCGACGACGAACTTCAACAACTCCGATTCCATAATAGGCATGCGCTTCGTCGAGAGCGTTGGTGTTTGTCCTAAAAATACCCGTGATCGTGGTTGTCGAAGATGATGATCTTCCAGGCTCCAGCGACGTTCATGGGGCCGACACGAACTACGCGTCGCATACCACTTACGCGCGCAGCAAGCGTCCAACGGGCTCAACCGTCCACGTCGACCGGGTGGGGGCTGGCAGTTTCGGAAGTGCCTAAATTGCGTGCGTGGAATGTCGAGAACTGCGACGATGCTCGGCTGATCTCGCGCGCCTCGTTATTGTATGGTGGGTAGTGTTGGCGCGGCGGCTAAGTCCTTATGTTACAAGCGATTGGGTTTTCGCTTTCCAATGGTCGCGCCCAGCCGGCTGACTGGCATTGGTGAGTTCACCCCAACGAATACCGTGCCAAAATGTCCGATTCTGGTCAAAAAAACGCCGACATGGCCGATCCGGCAGCTTGACTCCTTTTCCGGGCCACGTAGAGTGAATTGAGGTATATCACCTAGGTGATGTACGGAAGTTGACCCTATTTGTCGGTTTCCGTAATCCACGGTGACGTGGATTAACTGACCAGAAACAAGGAAGTCGCTCCCTGACGGGAAGCATTCCCAACGAAGGAACGTCCGATGTTGGTCCTATCGCGGAAAAAGAACGAGAGTATCGTCATCAACGATGACATTACGATCGTCGTCGTGGAAATCCGGGGGGACAAGGTCCGCCTGGGCGTCGAAGCACCCAAGGAAGTACCGGTGCATCGCAGCGAGGTCTATCAGGCCATCCATCGCAACGACGCTGACAAGGATGCTAAGAAGCCGGAAGTCGCCGACGCCGATTCGGCGACCGAAACCGAAGCGTAGGATTGATGCGGTAGCATCGCGGTTAAAGACCTGCTCGCCTCACGTCGCCCACTCTGTGTTACCACTCGGTCCCCGCGTGCGTCTTCGCGCTGTGCGGAACTTTGCCGCAATCCCCTCTCGGCCTTCGATCGATGAAACCACTCGCGAGACAGTTTCATCGCGAGCGAGCAACTCCCCTTGCTACTTGGAGCACTCAGATTTGTGCTGCTCAGCGCGCTAGCTACTTGACGGCCGATAGGCCGCGCGATTATACAGCCCTCTGGGTATCCGCCGGGTGCCCGATCCGCGGCCCCGTCGTCTAGTCGGCCTAGGACACAGGCCTTTCACGCCTGCAACACGGGTTCGAATCCCGTCGGGGTCATTGTTTCTCCATCGCGCCGCCAGCGGCGCGATTCTGCGTTGCGCGAGAGGGCTTTCACCATCGCGCTCTCGGCTTGGCTACCTGGCCCGCAGCTCGCGCAGCATTTGCGTCAGTTGCGGCAGCATCGCTTCGGCCGCGGCTTCTCCGACGTCGGCCAGTTCGTGCGCCCGTGTGAAGTCGGCGAATTCGAAGGCGGAAGTATCGGGCGTGATCATCAGATCTACGGCGCCGCTGCGCAGCGCCGTGATGCCGTAGGCCTGTACTTCGTTGACGCGGAACAGCGTTTCCAGAGGGCCGGCCCGGCGCATTTTTTCGGTAGGCATGCCCGGCTCATTACGCCCGTAACGGGTCGGCATTCGCGTAGCTACGTCGATTCCCAGCACGAACGATGCCCCGCGTTCGGTCAACACGTCGGCCGGTAAGTTATTTAGCACGCCGCCGTCCACGAGCGCCATGCCATCAGAAAGGATGGGGCGTGAAATCATCGGTACGTTGATACTTTCCACGACAGCCCGCACGGCATCCCCGCGATCGCGAATGACCTGTTTGCCGGTCACAAGGTCGACGGCCACGGTCGCCAGGGGTAGTTGCAATTGCTCGAGCGTGGCGCCTTCCAGGAAATGTCGCAGCATGCGATCCCAGGCGCCGATGCGAAACATCGTCCAAACATAGATGCGATTCCCGCCTGGCATGGCGCGCACGAATCGCGGCGGAGTTAGCGCTTCGCGAAAGGCTTCGATCGCCTCTTGCGGTGACCAGCCAGCGGCGTATGCCACTCCCATCAGCGCCCCGCTGCTGGTGCCGGCAAGCATGTCAAAATCGAATCCGGCCCGCTCAAGTCGGCGCAGGGCGCCGAGATGGGCCAGGCCTCGAGCACCGCCACCGCCGAGCGCCAGTCCGAGGCGCACGCCTTGCAAATGACGGACGAGTCGGCGAATCCCCAATTCGTGCCCGCGGCTGCTCGCTTGGCGCGGCTCGTCGAGTATTACTTTGAAATCGGGCCGCGCGATGGCCGCATCCGGCGGCGACCGCGGCGCGAATCGCTCGGCATGCGTCATGATCCACACGATGCGCACACGACCTGCCAGCCGGGGCTCGGCCACCAGCAATTTTCGGAGGTTCTGAAAACTAGTTTCAGCGAACCGTGGCTCTATGAGCCACCATACTTCCTCGCAGAAGCCGAGCAACTGCGGCAACTCATTCTCCAAACCAGCCTGCGTCAGATCCAAGAGCACGCGGCGATGGTGGTCGACGACCTGGTGCAGCCGTTCGTTGACGGCGCGCACTTTTTCGCCCCCGGTCAGGCCCGACGGAATTCGCTCGATCAAATAGTTTCCTTCGGCCGGCCATTTGTCGGGGCGGTCGGTGAGAACCTCGATCGATTCCCCTTCGGCGGCCAATGCCCGGGCGACCGGCCCCACTAATCCTTGGGTGCGCAAGGTGGAATTCACGAGCCCGACCAAGGTCAATTCCTGATTGCGCTTGCTGCGGCGCGAGTCCCAACGCAACCGAAAACCCAGCGAACGGCTAAGATTCGCGCCGAAGCGCGGAACCGATTCCAGCAGCCGCTCGAAGTGGTCGCGATCGAGTTCCAGGAGCTCAGTGTCAATGACTGCCGACACGGTGGCAGTGCGCAGGCCATCGGTCAGGACCGCCATTTCGCCAAAATGCTGACCACGTCCCAGATAGCCAAGCAGTCGGTAAGGCTCGCCGTGACTGTCGACAGTGAGTTTCACGCGGCCGCGTATCACGACGTACATCGTGTAGCCGGTATCTCCCTGGCGGCAGACGAGATCGCCCCCCGGCACGGCAATCGGACGCACGGCGTCAGCGACCGTTTGAATCTCGGCGGTATTCAGTCCTCGGCACAGTTCAGTGCGCCTCAGGATCTGTAATGAAACGTCGTTAATGACCGCATCCTCCCTGACATGGCTCTCCTGACCAAAGATCATCGGCTTGCCTGCGCGGATGTCAACGGCGTAGCCATACTTGGGTACGCGACGGGCGGTCCTGCCTTGAATACGCTCGTGCGGCTGTCGATAATCCCTCGGCGGCATTTTGCAGTTAAACGCGGATGTAACGGATACGTTTCACGAAAGGAACGAGGCTCTTGCAAGACACGGCCCGAGAATCGTACGACGCTTTACTTGTCCTCTCGTTCGGCGGCCCTGAGCAGCCCGACGATGTGCTGCCATTCCTCGAGAATGTCACGCGCGGGCGAAACGTACCGCGAGACCGATTGCTGGCAGTCGCTGAGCATTACTATCATTTCGGCGGCAAGAGCCCGATCAACGAGCAAAATCGAGCCCTCATCGGGGCGCTGGCCCGGGAGTTCGAACGCCACGGCCCGCGGTTGCCGATCTACTTTGGCAATCGGAATTGGCATCCGCTATTGCCGGACACCTTGCGTCAAATGGCGGCGGAAGGTGTCCGACGCGCTCTGGTGTTCTTTACGTCGGCTTTCAGCTCCTACTCGGGCTGCCGGCAATATCGGGAGAACATCGAAGCCGCCCAATGCGAGGTTGGTTCCCAGGCGCCGCAGATCGATCGGCTGCGGAACTTCTTCAATCATCCGCTGTTTATCGAAACCATGAGCGAACGCGTGTCGCAGGCGCTCGAGCAGATCCCGACCGAGCGACGTGCCAAGGCATTCCTTGTCTTCACCGCGCACAGTATTCCCTTGGGCATGGCGCAGAACAGCCAGTACGAAGCGCAACTGCGCGAGGCCAGCCGACTAGTGGCCGAGTCGTTTGTCGGCCACTCGTGGCGGCTGGCCTATCAAAGCCGTAGTGGTCCACCCAGCCAGCCTTGGCTCGAACCTGACATCGGCGACGCGCTACGAGAATTAGCGGGGCAGGGAATCAAAGACGTTGTGGTCGTGCCGATCGGATTTGTTTCCGATCACTTGGAGGTGTTGTACGACCTCGATTACGAAGCTCGGCAATTGAGCGAAGAACTCGGCCTGATTATGGTCCGCGCCGGCACGGCGGGCGACCATCCAAAGTTTGTCGCAATGATTCGCGAATTGGTCCTGGAACGCGTTGAACCCGGCCATCCGCGGCGCGCGGTCGGAGCGTTCGGTCCGAATCACGATGTATGTCCGGCCGATTGCTGCCTGCTGCCGCGACGTTGATCGCGACCAAAACCGAGAAGACGGCCATGTCGAACGAAGAACACTTTCGCAAGCTCGAGCGGATGTACGTGCGAGCGCCGGGGAATGATTTCTACGCACCCCGCCTCTCGATCGCGCATGCCGCGGCCGAACTGGTCATACCCATTGATCGCCGGTTTTATCACAGTGGTGGCGGAGCCCACGGCTCGGTCTATTTCAAGGCGCTCGACGATGCGGCCTTCTTTGCCGTGAATTCGCTGGTCGAGGATGTGTTCGTGCTTACGGTCACTTTCACGACCTACCTGACGGGGCCGATTTCCGACGGAGCGATGCATGCTCGCGGTCATGTGGTACATGCCGCACGCAGCTTCTTCGTCGCCGAAAGCGTGGTCTGCGACAGCAACGGCAAAGAGATTGGCCGCGGCAGCGGAACGTTCACCCGCAGCCGCATCCACCTGACGCCCGAGATCGGCTACTACTAATCAGGCCGAGACGGGCGTATCCCGCGAGAGCGCTCCCTATTCAGCCCGATCCCTTGTTCTTCTCAAGTTGTGCCCATGCGCCAGCCGATTGGGCTGATGGACAAATTTTCCGGTTGCGGCGAGATTACCGCGACGAGGCCGCTGGCATCGCTAGCAAGCGAGTTGCGGTCAACACCACGCTAGCAGTAGCGTAATCCGGCGGTTCAATTGACCCATCGACCATAACACGAGTATCCTGCCGCTCCGCTGCCTGGGGGCGATGGCCATCGGCGCTATACCGCACACGGAAGTGCGAGATGCGCCGCTTATGCAAAACGGCGTTTAGAAACCACGGAAGGTTCTCTGACTCGATGAGTCCACTGCTGCTTGTATGGCTGGTCTTGGCGACCGGCACGCTCGGACAGGCCCTGTTGCTCACGCTGCAGACCTACGAGCATCGCCGCTTTGCACGCAGTCGTCTGCGCAACGGGCGCACGACCCCGATGAACATGCGCGTGCGCCTGCTCGCGCCGTGCAAGGGGATCGATGTCGGCCTGGCTGACAACCTGCGCCCGCTGCTCGAGCAAGATTACACGAACTACGAGGTCGTATTTCTTGTCGAAAGCGCCGAAGATTCGGCCTGCGAGACGATCCGCCGCCTGATGACCGAGAGCACTCGTGTGCCGGTTCGTTTGCTCGTCTCTGGAAAGGCGAGCGACACGGGACAGAAGGTCCATAACCTATTGGCCGGTACGGTCGATCTACCGTCCGAGGTCGAAATCCTGGCGTTCGTCGATTCCGACGCGCGCCCGCATTCGGCCTGGTTGCGTTTCCTTGTGCAACGACTCGATAACGGCCAGGCCGCGGCGGCAACCGGCTATCGCTGGTTTGTTCCCACGCGGCCGTCGCTGGCTAACTACATCCAATATGCGATCAACGCTTGTGCCGCGGTGATGTACCGCGCCGATTCACGCGGTTTGGTGTGGGGCGGCTCCTGGGCCATTCGGCGCGATAAATTCGAAGCGTGCGGTCTGCGGGCGGCGTGGCAGGGAACGCTCAGCGATGATCTCGTGGCTTCGCGTGTGCTGCGCGCGGCGCGGATGCGCGTCGAATTCGAGCCGGCCTGCATGCTCCCTTCGCCGCTGGAATTGAGCTTTTCGCAAATGCTCGAATTCTTGCGTCGCCAGTACGTCATCGGACGAACGTATGCCCTGCGGACGTGGTGCATTGGGTTCGCTGCCATTGTCACGACGGCAGCCGCGTTTTGGGGAGGATTGCTGGCAGCCCTGTACGGCGCTGCGAGCGATGCGTCCTGGACGTGGATTCCTGCCTCGTTTTGCCTCGCCTGGTATGCGCTGAACGTCGGCCGCGGATACATGCGACGCGCGACCGCTCGAACCTATTTCGGCGACCGCTTCGTCGCCTTGCGCGGCGCAACCTTGTTCGACGCCTGGTGTGCGCCACTCACGGGGCTAGTGAATGCGGCCATGATGTTGTCTGCCGCCGTCGGCTCGCACATCACCTGGCGCGGCAATTCGTATCGCATTTATCAAGGAGGGCGAATTCGGCTGCTGACTGGGCCGCCGAAGCTCGACCTGCCACACGGCGTGCGCATCGATCAGGCGCAAGAAGTCTTCGACATGTTTCACGCCCAGCCACGCCAACAACTCAAGAAGTTCCTGTAAGCCGGAGAATGGCCATGCACGTTGTCTTGTGGGACACTCGCCAACTGGACGTCGCGAAGGATTTCGCCGGCGGCTTCGGTGTGGGCCAATATCATGGTTTCGGCGGCTTTCGTGGCCGCGTGATTCGCTGGGCCTACAAACGCGATCGCCGCCCAGTGGCGCTCAATTTCGCCTATCTGGCCGCGATTTTTCGCAAGCTTGGGCATACGGTCGAGTACTCGGAAGATGCCGTACCCTCGGGCGCCGAGATGTACGTCTTCAACCCGTCGCTGATTACGCTGCATCTCGAAATCGCCGCGATGCGCGAGGTGCTGGACAAAAATCCCCGGGCCAAGGTGTTGGTCATCGGCCTGGTTGCCTACGCGCTGCCCGAAGCCTTTGACGGCCTAGATGTGACGATCGTACGCGGCGAGTCGGACATGCTGTTGTGGAAGTTGGACGAGGTTCTCGAGGCCACGACGCGTGTCGTCAACGTCGGCAGCGTGCGCGAGCTGGATCATCTGCCGTTTCCCGACTGGTCGCCGTTCGGGCCGTCGAAGTTCAAGATCGGCTACGATTTCACGCGCTTTCCGACTGGCCTGGTCCAGCAAAGTCGCGGCTGCACGTTCACCTGCAACTACTGCCCGTACATCATTGTTGAGAATACGACGCGGTTCCGCACGCCGGAAAGCGTGTTCGAAGAGTTGCGACACGGCATGCAGGAATATGGGTTCCGCTCGTTCAAATTTCGCGACCCGTTATTCGGTCTGGATCGCAAGCGAGTGATCCGCCTGGCCGAGCTGATTGGCAAGCTGCCGCGAAAGATCGAATTCTCGATCGAGAGCCGCATCGATCTGCTAAGGCCCGAGACGCTGCGCATCCTGCGCGAAGTCGGGCTGACCGCCATTACCGTCGGAATTGAAACTCCGGACGAAGGAACGCTGCGCCAGTACAAACGCGCCCCGATCAAAGACGACAAGCAACGTGATTTCGTCACCTTGTGTCGCGGGTTGGGCATCCGCACCGTGGCCGGGTTCATGATTGGCTTCCCGGAAGACAACGTCGATTCGATTCGCGATGTGCTCGCTTATGCGAAGGGCGTGAATCCGACGTACGCCAACTTCAATATCGTGACGCCCTATCCCGGCACTGAGTTCTTCTCGCAGGTGAAGAGCGAGATCGCGGACTTCGACTTCACGAAGTACAACGTCTATACGCCGGTGATGAAGTACAAGAACCTGACGCCCGAGCAGGTGCAGTTCTGGCATGCCAAGTGCTTCATGCGGTACTTCTTCCGTTGGGAATGGCTGACCAGCAATGCCCACATGTTGTGGCCCAAGCTGCAGTACCTGGGCGTGGGACGAAAATTCGCGAAGCAAGTTGCCGAGATGCTTCCGCCGGCCGCGACCACGCAGTCTGCACCGGCGGCAGCGCCGGCCAAGCCGATGTCGCTGCCGATTTTGGACGGACCACGCGAGCTGCGTACCGATCAGGCCCACCGACACGCCACCAGCGAAAAGCCGAGTGGGTCGAAGAAGGCGTCGTAACGATCGGTTGTCACTACTGTCGCTACAAGGTGGTGCCATGCCTTTTCGACCGCAGGGCGAATAGGCATGTATGCAACGCCCGCGCGGCGACTACGCGCGGACCACGATCACGTGCCACTTGCCCGGTCCGTGTACGCCCGTGGTGAGCGTAAATTCGATGTCGCCGGTCTTGCTGGGGCCGGTAATGAACGCAAGATTGCTCGGCAGGTTCTCGTAACCCTCGTCGCGTAGTTCGGCGAACAGATCAAACAGATCCGGCAGGATTTGTTTACGCTCGACGATCGCCACGTGTACCGGCGGCAGCAGGCTCGCCAAGCGCTCGCGCCCCGTCTGGGCCATCATTACCAGGCTGCCCGTCTCGGCAATCGCATACGTGACGCTCGTGATGCCGATGTCGGCCGCCAGTATCTTCGCGCGTTGTTCTGCTGGCGAAAGCGCGGCCAGACCTTGCTGCGATAACTTGCCGATTCCCCGCTCGTTTAAGTATTCGTCCAGCGCGAGTGCATCCAGCACCGGATGCTGCCAGCAAAACGCGGTTCGCGGCTTGTACTGTTCGACGACTGTCGCGAGCGCCTCGCGCGCGCCGGACAAATCATTCACTAGCGTGGCTTGTCCGCCGACGGCCGTGATCTCGGCGGCCAAGCGCGCCGGCAGATCATCGCCGCCGCCAACGTAGCCGGCTTCGTTGGGAATCGTCGCGTCGGCATTAACACGATAGGCCCGACCGGCTGCTGCGGCAGTCCGCACCCGAGTCAGGAACTCCTCGCGATTCACGTCGGGCCTCCTTTTCCTTCGCGTTCCCACCAATCGCGAAAGCGCTCAGCGGCAGGGGCCGGAAAGTCGCGGCTGACGGTCCAGCCGTTCAATCCTCCCGGCAGCTTGCTCATCCAGCGACTGGTCCAGATGCGTCCGGCGGTCCGCGTCGCTAGCCAGGTACCCAGACGATAGAGTGTCGGGCTGCGCATCATGCGGGCCCACACGCGATATGCGAGCGCTTCGATGCGTCCTGACTCCCCCGGCTCATGGTGCAATTGCTCACGCAGCTTGATGAGCATTTCGGGAATGGCAATTTTCACCGGGCAGGCCGCCTGGCAGGCGCCGCACAGGCTCGACGCGTGCGGCAAGTGATGATTCGCGGCCAGCCCGTCGTAGAGCGGAGTAAGTACAGCGCCGATCGGGCCGGAGTAGATGCCGCCGTAGGCGTGTCCGCCGATATTGCGGAAGATCGGACAAGCGTTTAAGCAGGCCCCGCAACGAATACAAAACAAGCTTTCGCGCAGTGGTCCGCCGAGAATCTTCGTGCGTCCGTTATCCAAAAGCACCAAATGGAATTCTTCCGGACCGTCGAGTTCGCCAGGGCGGCGCGCGCCGGTGATCAGCGAGGTATAAACCGACATCTTCTGCCCCGTGGCGCCGCGGGCCAGGATCTTCAAGAAGACCGGCAAGTCGGCCATGCGCGGGATGACTTTCTCGATTCCTACCACCGCGACATGGACACGCGGCATCCCGGTCGAGAGGCGAATATTCCCTTCGTTCTCCAACAGCACGACCGTGCCCGTTTCGGCCACCACGAAATTCGCACCCGTGATCCCGACATCGGCCGTGGCGAATGCCTCGCGCAGCCGTTTGCGGGCAAAGGCTGCTAATTCCGTGGCATCCGGCGGCAGTCGCTCGCCAGCCACGGGACTGAGAATGTCGGCCACGTGCGACGCGCGCAAATGGATGGCTGGCGCCACGATGTGCGATGGCCGTTGCCCCGCAACCTGGATGATGTATTCACCGAAATCGGTTTCCACGGGCTCGATGCCGGCGGCCTCGAGCGCCGGATTGAGGTGAATCTCTTCGCTGGTCATCGACTTGCTTTTGACCACGCGACGCACGTTCGCTTTTGTCAAAATATTGAGAATGATTTGGCAAGCATCTGCCCCGTCAGCGGCGAAGTGTACCTGACCGCCTCGTGACTTTACGCTCGCTTCGAGCGTTTCGAGATGCTTGTCCAACTCGGCCAGCGTGGCGTCTTTGATCGCCCGGGCTTTCTCGCGCAACTGCGCCGAGGCGGGAAATGCGGCGAATGCCTCGCTATTGCGGTGCCCCAGCGTCGAGCCTAGCAGCGACAGCGACGATTGCAGACTTTCGTCGGTGAGCGCCGCCTGGCTGGCCGCCAGAAACTCGTGATGTTCCTGCCGGGAATAATCGGTCTCGGTTGTCGTTTTCACGGAATTCATTCCAGGCGCATCACGGTGTGGCGATCAGGCTGCCAGACAGCAGTCTCACAATCATCGCCGCAACAGGTACCAATGACACCACGGCAGCGAACACTAAAATCCCGCGCGGTGGCGTCACGCGGCGCATGCGTACGACGAGGACCATCAAGCCCAGCGAGACTAGCCCAATCACGAGGGCCGCGAACAACAGCATCGCGGCCAGGGCCTGGATCGTTGCCGTTTTGCTGTCAACCAATAACAGGTAGCCCCGCGCCGCGACGAATCCCAATTCGCACACAAGTGCCGTCATCACCGACAGCATCCAGGCCACGGTCAAGAATTCGACACTCGGATTAGGATCGCGCGGCGATGGCACCTCGATCTTTTGTTTGCGCTTCGGCATTAGCGTATTGTCACCGCACGCCGACGTTTGACAACCTCTCGGCGGTCGATTCGCCGACGAGTCAATCGACCGCCGAAGCTTCGCTATTCTCGAACACCGTTCCGCGGGTATCCAGAGCGAGCCAGAAGACCGCACCGGTGACATAAATGCCAGCCATGAATAACGGAATCCAGTCCCAGCGTTCACTCCACTGTACGAGTATGCCGACGACCACGGGAAACGCCGCGGCGCCGATATTTCCTGCCATGTTCATAATGCTGAAAACGGTTGGGACGTGCCGGCCTCCCATGTCGATCGTGATCGCGTAGGCGACCGGGCCTGCGACCGCGCCAAAAAAATTTGCGGCCGTGATCAGGACGATCGCCGTTTGCGCTCCGCTGGCGAGGCCCGCCGCCAGGAACAGACCGGCGCACAGGAACATGGTGACGATCGCAGTTCCCTTACGGCTGAGCTGCCGGCTGCCAGTACGCGCCAGCAGCCAGTCCGAAAACGCTCCGCCGACCGGCGACCCGATGGCCACGGCGACAACGGCAATACTGGTCAGAAAGCCGGCCGCTTCGATCGAAGACCCGTACATCTCTTGCAGGTATTTCGGAAACCAACTGGCGAACAACGCATACCCGGCAGCGCGAAAAAACTGCTGCATGGCGATCAACCACATCGGGATGCTTGTCGCGAGCGCCAGCCAGGGCGTCGGTTCGGTGACCACATCGCGCGAGCCCGGTTCGTCGCTGCCGGCTTGGATCGTGGCGAGCTCGGCGGCGCGCACGCTTTTATGTTCTTCGGGCCGATTACGAAACCAGGCATAGAACCCCACAGCCCAGGCAATGCCGGGCACGCCGACGAGGACGAACGCGCTGCGCCATCCAACGTACTCGTGCTTTAGGAGCCAACCGCCGCAGGCGAGCGCGGCAGCGCCGCCGGCGGACATGAATCCGGTTAGCAGGCCGCTAGCCATGGCGCGCTCGGTACGTGGAAACCAGCGCGCGATCGTGGCCGTCGAAGCTGGAAAGATGCCCGCTTGCCCGATGCCGATCACCGAGCGCAACAGGAACAGCGACGCAGCGCCGAAGGCGGCACCTGTCATCGTAGTCGAGAGCGAACAGCCCGCCACGCACGCGGCCAGCGCAGCGCGGCTTCCCCAACGACTGGCCAACCAACCGCCTGGAATCTGAAACGCGGCGTATGTGATGAAGAAGGCCCCCATCACCCAACCCATGGCCTGGTCCGAAAGTGCCAGGTCGGCTTGTACCAGCGTGGCGCAGAGTCCCAGCAGAAAGCGTTGACCGTAAGCCAGCGCCGCCGCCAGGCAGAGCCAAGCCAGCACCAGATAACGGATCGCGACACGCATTCGCGGCAGGGATTCGGGGACAGTATGGCGATCGGGCATGGGACAAGTACTGCCGGCGAATGGTCCCTTCGAGGCCGATGCTGCGCTATCTCGCTCGCACGATGCCAGCGGCATCCGGCCGCCAATTGACTGGCCGTGGCGCTCCATGTCAACACAAATCGGCTAACTCTTGGTCGTCGTGTCGACAGGTGCTACGCTCGTGTCCTAAACGCGCGCTCGCGGCGATCGGTGCGCCATCCGCACCGATCGCCGCAACGTTTGAGCGGTGCCCGCCGGGCACCCTACTTGAAGTACTCCGCACGTGACCACAAAAACATGAAAATCACTGCCATCGAAACGCACGTTTGTCACGCTCGGATGCGGAACTGGATCTTCGTCAAAGTCTTGACGGATCAGCCGGGTCTGTGGGGTTGGGGAGAAGCAACACTCGAATGGCACACCCGCGCCGTGGTGGGCGCGATCGACGATCTTGCGCCGCTATTGATCGGCGAGGATCCGACGCGCGTCGAGCACCTGTGGCAGATGATGTTTCGTCAACATTTCTGGCACGGCAATGGTGTCGTACGCGGCACCGCAATCAGCGGCATCGACATTGCGCTGTGGGACATCGTGGGCAAAATTCACGGCGTTCCTTGCCACAAGCTGTGGGGTGGGCCAGTGCGAGACTACATCCGCACCTATTGCCACCTGGGCGGTGGGAAGATGGAGGACATGTACGAATCGGCTCCCGGAGATGCAGCGCGGTTTGCGGACCTCGCGGCCCGTGCCGTCGATGAGGGCTTTACCGCGATGAAGACGATGGGCGTGCCCGAGACGATGCCGCTCGAGGGGCTGCGGCCGATCCGCTATGCCGAAGCCTGCGTGCGCGCGATGCGTGACGCCGTGGGGGACGGCATCGATCTGATGGTCGATTGTCACGCGCGCCCCTCGCCGCGAATGGGTCTGCTTTTTGCCAAGGCGCTCGAACCGTACGAGCTGTACTGGCTGGAAGAACCCTGCTGGCCCGAAGCTCCCGCGGCGATGGCCGACATTCAGCACGCAGTGCGAACGCCGATTGCGACGGGGGAACGGCTGATCGGCATCCACGCCTTTCGCGAATTCTTCGAGCGTCGCGCTTTTAGCGTGGCCCAGCCCGACATCACGCATACGGGCGGACTTTCCGAAGCACGGCGCATCGCGGCGCTGGCAGAGGCGTATCGCGTCTCGCTAGCACCGCACAACCCGCAAGGGCCCGTCAGTACCGCGGCCTCGCTGGAGTTCGGCTTCGCCACGCCTAGTTACATCATCTGCGAATCGGTCCACCTGGACGTTCCGTGGCGGCAGGATGTGGTCACCGAAGGTTTTCATGTCGAGCCCAAGGGTCGAATCGTTCGCCCCGGCACGAAGCCCGGCTTGGGAATTGAAATTAACGAAGCCGAGATCAAAAAACACCCCTTCCAACAAGAGCTGCCGCAACGCACATTCTATGCTGATGGCAGCGTGGGGGATTGGTAGATGGTATCCTAACGATCAGGCTCGCGCTCTTGGGCAGATCAACCGACGTTGATTAAGAACGCAGCCCATGCACACGGAGGTGCCTCATGCCGAAGAGCGACATTCCGCGGAGCGTCGCGTTCTTACCTGGACTCGTGCATCTGGCATTTTTTATCCGCTACGCCTTGCTGGTGCCGGCTGCGCTTGTGCTGCTGGCGTTTCTCGGTTGGCAGTTTCGCACCAATACGATTCTGGGAAACGTATTTCTGGTCGACGGCCAGCATCAGATGTTTCACCTTACCTGGCTGTCGCTTGTCGCGGTGGCGCTTGCGATGGTCGAGGCTCGGGTCACGCTGCTGAACGCCAAGGATCGCTTTCCCGATTGCCCCGATTGGGATTTTGACGGTCCGTCATTCACCTTCGCCTGGTCCGCGATGTGGATCACGCTATGGCTTGCGATCGGCCTTTTGATCCCATTGGTCTGCGCCTGGGCTACTCCCTATGGCAATACTGGAAGTGCGCCGTCGCTTGTGGAAATCGTCGAGCACTCGGGCCTGGCGGTTCTGGGGGGCGTCGGCGCCGCGGCACTGCTGCTGATCGTGGCGAGCGGGACGGCCCGCTTTGCCATCGGGCATCAATTGACGGCGGCCGAGTTATTGCCCAGCGACGCACTATTTCGTCGCCTGGTTGGCACGCGCGTCGTCGCTGCGCTCGACGGTGTCGCGGCGCATCTGTTAAAGGCCAGCACCGGATACGCCGAGCAGGTCGTCGACGACACGATGCACAAGGATGATCCGCCGATCTATCGTCTGCGCCCGGGTCATGCGCAGCTGTTTTTCACACTGCTGTTGGCGCTCGTCGGTTATGCGACCGTGTATTTCACTGTCAAGCCAACGAACGAAATGGTGCCGGTGCTGTTCTATGTGATCTTGATTCTGATCATCGCCGGTGTGCTGCTGACGGCAGCAGCGTTCTGTCTCGATCTTTACCGGCTGCCGGTGCCGATCGTGCTGCTGACCGCGGGCGTGCTGCTAAGCCTGGCGTCGCGGAACGATCATTATTTCAACATGCAGCGGCGCGGGGCCACGTCCCCCGAGCCGCCGACACTGTACGACGTCGTGCGACAATGGCAGCCCGGCGACGATGACCAGAACCCTCTCGCGCTTCCGCGCAGCAAAGATGGAAAGCGAACACTCGTGGTCGTCGCGGCGGCCGGCGGCGGCATTCAAGCCACGGCCTGGACGGCCAAGGTCATGACCGAGCTGCATCGCCGTTATGGCATTCCGTTCACGCGTAGCGTGCGGCTGGTCAGCGGCGTTTCGGGGGGCAGCGTGGGTTTGATGTACTACCTGGACCGGTACGCGGAGCTTACTGGCGCGACATCGCCCGCCGCTACGCAGGCCACGATCGATACGATCAACGATAGCGCACGAGCTTCGAGCCTCGAAGCCACGGCCTGGGGCATCGCGTTCTATGACCTTGTGCCGACGATTCTACCGGTGCGGCGCGTGTGGCCTGGTTTATTGCGAGATCGGGGGAGCGTGCTCGAAGATTTGTGGTCCAGCCGTCTTGCGCATCATGACGCATCGAACTATACGATGCGCCGCACGCTGCATGATGTCGAAAAATCGGGGGCGCCGATTCCGGTTTTCAATAGTACCAATGGCAGCACAGGTGCCCGCTTTCTCTGGACGCCGATCCGATTGATCGAGCGCGACAACGGACGTATCTGCGATCCGGAAGAGCTGGTGCAGGCTTATCCCAATTGGGACTTGAGCGTTGTTTCGGCAGCGCGGCTGTCAGCGACATTCTCGTACGTGGCGCCGATCTGCCGGCCTGTCTTCGATGGCGAGCCCTACCCGCGCGTGCCGTTCGCCGATGGCGGCTACGCCGAGAACGAAGGTATTCTCACCGTGATTCAAGCGCTCACGCAGTTGCTCTCGCATTTTCAGACTGACGACGAAGATGACCAATCCCCGCCATTTGACCGCATCTTAATCGTGCGCATTTTGCCGTTCGCGGGCGCGCAGCCGCAGCCTCGTACGACTTACGATGCGCAGGACGCGGCGCTTGAAGATCAGGTTTCCAGTTCGGCGTGGCGCCGGGCACTGACCGGACCTTTGGAGTTGCTGACGCAGGTGCGTGAATCTTCGCAGTCCGAACGCGGCGAATGGGAGGCGGCCCAAATGCAAGCCATGCTGATCGCGGAAGTGCGCCGCTGGGCCGATCGTGCTGGCCGCCGACAGGCGGCGCAGACTGATGCTGCGGACGGCGAGCACACGACAATGCGCCGCTGGCTTGAACCTTTTGCCGTGACGCACAACCTCGTGCGCCGTCAAAAGACGGGTGAGGTCACGCCGCTGGGTAGCGTGCCGGAATCGGCAACGCCGACCGACGCCCATCCACTGCGCGAGCGCAAGCATCGATACCAGCCACCTCTGCAAATCGCGTCCGTCAAATTCGCCTTCACGCTTCCCGGGCATGCCGGCGTCAGTCATGCCGCGAAGTTGGTCTTCAAGCCCACGACCGAAGAGTGGGATGATTACTTTACCCCTCTCTCGTGGAAGATGAACGGCCGGCAGAAGCAAGCCATTGATGCCGCCTGGACGCGCATTGCCGAAAGCCATCTGGGCAACCTTTCACCGCTCGACGAACCACTGTTCTTTACCGCCGGCGACGAAGAACCGTCGTTGACGCTGGAAGACTTGTTCGAGCACGCCGCGAATTAGCTGCCTGCTATTCGCATCGGCCGTAAATGTCACGACCGGCTTGCAGGGGCGTAGTTCCTCCTCATGACTGTGCATTCCTGCGGAATCTGAATTAGAATTCCTGACACCGCCCGCCATGCATCCCGGTCGCGCTCAATGATCAAGGGTTCCGCCATCAGCACTCACCTTACCTGCGATGATTTCGGCTACACCGCGGTTGCCGATTGGGCGCAGCGACCAACGCACGTCACGTGGCAAGAAGTCACGGCCGTCGCGACCGATTCGCGCGGACGGGTTTTCGTTTTTAACCGTGGCACGCATCCGGTCGCCATCTTCGATCGTGATGGCGTATTTCTGGAATCATGGGGCGAAGGAGTATTTGCCCGGCCGCATGGAATTCATATCGGTCCCGATGATGCCATCTATTGCACTGATGATTTAGATCACACGGTGCGAAAACTCACGTCCGAGGGGCGATTATTGCTCAAACTGGGCACAAGCGGCGCGCCATCGGACACAGGCGCCACGAGCGTTGACTATCGCACGATCGAGCGCGTGGGTGCGCCGTTTCACTTTCCTACGAACGTGGCACTTGCCGCGACGGGCGAGATCTTCGTCAGCGACGGTTACGGCAATGCGCGAATTCATAAATTCGATGAGATGGGCCGACTGTTGCGCTCCTGGGGCGAGCCGGGCGACGGCCCTGGTCAGTTTCACGTGGCTCACGGCATCGCCATCGATCGGCAAGGCATCGTGTATGTAGCTGATCGCGAAAACAGCCGTCTGCAACTATTCACGCCCGATGGCGAGTTTCTCAGCGCTTGGACCGACGTGGCACGGCCTTGCCAGGTGTTCATCGACGAATCCGGCGATATTTACGTCGCCGAACTCGGTTATCGGGCAGGCATGTGGCCGGGTACATCGGCTCCGAGTGATGCCCCGGGGGGACGGCTAAGCATCTTCGACAGCGCTGGGACGCTCAAGGCACGTTGGGGAGGCGGAACCAATCCTTGCGCCGCGGGAGATTTCTACGCGCCGCACGATGTCTGGGTCGACGCCGCGGGAAGCATCTACGTGGCCGAGGTTGTGTGGTCCGCCGGTGGCCGACGAGGGATGGTGGCACCAGACTGCCATACGTTACAAAAATTTGTCCGCAATAGATAATTGAACCGAAGGTGGAACTGCGCGATGAAAGCCTGGCGATTTTACGGCTTCGGCGATCTGCGGTTGGATGATGTACCCGAGCCGGAGTGCGCGCCGGGACACGTGTTGGTCGAGCCCTTGTGCGTGCAACCGAGCGTGACCGAGGCCCAACTGGCGCTTGGCATACCCACGCTGGCATACGAGCGCGTGAAACGCCGCCTGGAAACCGAGGCGCCGATCCAACTTTTCGGCCATGAATTCTGCGCAAAGATCGTCGCCGTTGGCCGCGGTGCCAATCGATTTCGCGTGGGGGATCGCGTCGCGGCGCGCGCCAAACAACCTTGCGGTGAATGTCCATTGTGCCAATCGGAGCGCAGCCATCTCTGCCGCAAAGGTCCAGTTATCGGATTTGATTTGCCAGGCTGTTTTTCCGAGATCGCGATTCTGCCCGAGATCGCGCTGGTGAAAGTCGACGATCGGATCTCGGATAGCGAGGCGGCCTGCTTGCAATCGCTCAGCGACAGCGTGGCCGCGGTCGAGACTGCGCAGATTCAGGTCGGCGATACGGTCGTCATTCTGGGACAAGGAAGCATGGGGCTGGAATGCCTGCAGATCGCGCGACTGTGCGGCGCGGGGCTGACCATTACGGTGGACGTCCGCGAAGAAGCGTGTGCGATCTCGCGCGAGCTGGGGGCCGACCATGCTTTGAACGCCAACCAGTGCGATGTCGTCGCGACGATTTGCCAGTTGACCGAGGACGTCGGTGCCGACGTTGTTTTCGAATGTGCGGGCGGCAGCCCCCGACAAGGTCTTGCTGGTCATCGGTCGCTGTTGCAGGCGATCGACACCGTGCGTTCCGGCGGCAAGATCATTGGCGTTTCGTTCTACGGAGGTGCGATCCCGCTCGAAATCGATCTGCTGCGCGAGCGCAGTCTGCGCTACATTTTTCCGGACATCAGCACACAAGCCCATCTGGCCTATACCGTGCGACTGGCGGCGACAGGACGCGTGAGCTTAAAGCCGACCATCACGCACGTGTTGTCGGGCATCGGGGCCGTTCCTCAGGCTTTTGAAATCACGGCCAATAAAGGGAAGTATCAAGCAATCAATCCGGCGCAGGTAATGATGCGTGCTTGATGGGCCGGTAAATTCTTTGGGCACGTCGCGAGCCCAGCCTGCTCCTTGGCTCGACAGCGGCTAGAGGGTAATCCCCCTACCACCGTTAACACCCGTACAGTATCCGGTTGAACGCACGCGGTGAATTTGCGGTGAGGCGCGGCCGGGCCACGTCGCAGAGACGAAATCGTTGCGTCATCCTCGACTGAGGGTTAGCATGGACCCAATCGAGGGGTAAGCTGCGAGGGCCATTCTATCGCCTCACATTTCGGGATGTTTGAGCATGCACCGGCCAGCGTCAGGCAATCTCTCCGGCACGAACGGCCGTGATCCGATCGAAGCCGCTCGCGCCGGCTCGATCGAAGATTTTGGGGCGTTAGTCTCTGGACTGCGCGATTATCTGTTGTTCGTGGCCAATCGGGAATTGACTCCCGATCTTCGCGCCAAGATCAGCCCGTCGGATGTGCTGCAAGAGACGTTCATTCAAGCGCAGCGAAAGATCGCGGATTTCGCCGGCAGCAGTGAAGGGGAATTGCTGGCTTGGTTGCGCGGAATTCTATTGAACAAGATCCAGGTCGCCGAGCAACGATACATCAGCGCGCAGGCGCGCGATGTCCGACGCGAAGTCTTTTTGGATGATTCCGCGGCGACCTTTCCCGACAAGGAGAACTTGCCGGGAGACTTCGATACGCCCAGCCGGCGCGTCGTAGCTGCCGAGCAGACCGCGGCCGTCGATACGCTGCTCGGGTGTTTGCCGCCGGAATACGAGCGCGTACTCAGGCTGCGCTACTGGGAACAACTCCCGCTGGACGAGATTGCCCAACAGATGCATCGTAGCACGGATGCGGTGCAAAAGCTTTGGTTCCGGGCCGTGGAACGCCTCAAACGGGAGATGCATCGCCGTGAACAACCATGAGCTGTCCGCGCAGACGGGCGAAACGGCGGGCGACGACCAACTCATCAAGGCCGCCTGGGCCTTCGATGAAGAGTTGATTCGTCGCCGTCCGGGCGAGATATCGATTTCGCTTGCCGGCAGCGGCACCTTGGATCCAGCGTCGCGCGCACGCTTGCATCAGGCGCAAGCCGCGATGGAATTTCTCTTCCATGCAAGCACGGACTCGCTCGAGCACACGGCTTCGTCCTTCTCTCGCGCGATCGAGGTGACGGACGACGAGTCCTGCCCGAACGAGACAGATCCAACGAAGCCGGAATTGCCCAAGAAGTTTGGTCGATTCGAGGTTGTGCGGGAGCTGGGACGCGGGGGGCTGGGCGTCGTCATGCTGGCGCGCGATCCAATTTTGAAACGCGAAGTGGCTGTCAAAGTTCCGCGCCCCGAAGCCCTGTTGACGGCTGATCTGCGCTCACGATTTCTGCGCGAGGCGCAGGCCGCGGCGCGCTTGACGCATCCGAATATCGTTGCCGTCTACGAGGCGGGACAGGTGGGCGTCGTCATGTACCTGGCGGCCGCCTATTGCCCGGGAACGAACCTGGCCGTTTGGCTGCACGGTTGCGGAGGGACGGTCCGGCGCCGCACAGCTGTAGAGATCGTTCTTAAGATCGCCGAGGCGATCGATTACGCGCATCAGCATGGCGTCTTGCATCGCGACTTGAAGCCCGGCAACATTCTGCTCGAGGCGTTCGAGCCATCTGGCACAACGGACGATCAACGACCGTTGGGGTTCATTCCCAAAATCTCGGATTTTGGCCTGGCGAAAATCCAGGACGTCGCTGGCGACGATACTCGGGCCGGTTTGGTCATGGGAACGCCAGCGTACATGGCCCCTGAACAAGCGGAAGGCCGCCTCGATATTGTTTGCCCCGCCACGGACGTCTACGGCCTGGGTACGATTCTTTACGAACTGCTTACGGGACAGCCGGTCTTTCGAGGCGCCAATGACGCCGACGTCCTGCGCAAGGTCGTGATGGACGAGCCAGTCGCTCCGCGGAGTTTGCGGCCTAGAATTCCGCGCGACCTGGAAGCCGTCTGTTTGAAATGCCTGCAGAAAGAACCGTCGCATCGTTATCCCTCGGCGGCGCGCCTGGCCGCGGATCTGCGGCGTATCTTGAATGGCGAGGTCACCGAAGCACGAACGCTGTCGTTGCCGGAACGCTTCTGGAAGTGGGTTCATCGTCGTCCGGCGATCGCCGCCATCGTGTTGATAACAATATTCTGCGGGTCGGCAATTGCAGCCTTGTCGGGCCTGTATTCCTGGCGGCTGTCGAAGGAATTGCAGCTTTCGGAACGGCGCCGTGTCGATGCCGTTATGGCGCGGGCCGACAGCGAGAAGCATCGCAACGACGTGCTGCGCGAGCGAGACGTCAACGAACAGTATGCCTACGCCGGGCGTATGCAAGAGGCATTTCAAGCTCTGGCACAGGGAGACGTCGAGGATATCTCCAAGCTTCTTGCGCATTACGAAGATGGTACGCGACGGGCCAAACTGCGCGGATTTGAGTGGTACCATTTGCAACGCTCTTTGGCCGGAGAGCGATTGTTGCTGCGAGGTCACAAGGGAGAGATTTACGGCGTCGCATTCTCACCAGATGGCCGGCTGCTCGCCACGGGAGGAGCCGACGGCACTATACGTCTTTGGGATCCGTCCAGCGGCGAGGAACTGCGTACCATCTATGCGCACGCGAATTGCACAAACGACTTGGATTTTTCGCCCGATGGACGATCGCTTGCCAGTGCTAGTTGCGATGGCTCGATCAAGCTGTGGGACACGCGCACGTGGATGCCCAACCGCACCTTAACGCAGGCGAAGAAGCCTATGTTGTGCGTAGCCTTCTCGCCGGACGGGCGATTTTTGGCAGGTGGTGGTAATGGTGGCGGCCTGAGAATATGGGACCCGGCGGGGCGGATTGTCACGACTCTTGATATCCCCGATCCAGTGAATGCCGCGATTTGGAGTTCTGATTCACGCTATTTGGCTACTCCCATCAACGGCGCAGTCCAACTGTGGGACACCTCGGATTGGTCGCAGCAAAAGATCCTTGCAAAATCGGTTGTCATGAGTGCCGCATTTTCCTCCGGCGATAAAATGCTGGCGCTAAATTTGGAATCCGATATTGGGTTCGTTGGTGTTAACGAGCGAGAAGCGAATCCGTCGTTGATAGGCCATCGCGGACGAATTTTTAAAGTGCTGTTTCGGCCTGGGGGCACCGAATTGCTTTCCTGTGGTGAAGACCGGACGGTGAAGATCTGGAAGGTGATGTCCGCCAACCGAACTCCGAGTAGCGATTCCTCGGACGATGGAACCGAGGCCACGGAAAACCGTTCGCTCGTCGGGCATGGGGCGCGGGTGCAAGACATGGTTCTAGCGCCCGACGGCCATACTCTGGCCACGGCCAGTTTCGACGGAACTGTGCGACTGTGGGACTTGGACGCGCGCGGCGGAGCGACGCCGATGCTGTCATGTCCGGTGACAAGGCTGTCCGTGGGCTACGCCCCGCCCACCTTTTCGGCTGACTTGCGCCGGCTTGCCGTGTACACGGACCAGGGACACGTCAATCTTTGGAATGTCGACAATGGCCAGCGACTGCTGGATCGAGACGTTGAATCCGAAGGTCTCTCGGCGAATTGGTTTGCCAGCGATCTGCGTTACTTCGCGGCCTGGGATGGGGATCGCGAATTGCTCTCGTTCCAAACTCTTGAGGCAAACGAACGGATCGTAGACTCGACGAATTATGTCGGCAAAGTGCACGACGTCCGATTGAGTGCTGATGGGGCAAAGGCCGTGGCCGGTGACGGAGTCGGCGTGCGGATTTGGAACACGGCGACCGGGGACGGGGGCTTTGTTTACAGTCCGCCCGGGTATAGCGAGGAGGAGCGCCATGATTTCGGCGGCAGAGTCCGCCCTGCATTGTCGAGCACGGGACGATTGCTCGCCGTCACTAACGTTAATAGTCCAGGACTCCTCAACCTCGAGACGAATGCCTGGACGGACCTTTCGGGCCTCGAAGGGTTTGTCGCGGACTGGTATTTCTCACGCGATGATCGCTATTTCATTGTGAACAGCTATCCAATTGGTGTCAGTGTTTTCGATACACAAAGTGGCAGGCTCGTACGTCTGTTGCGGCTGCAATCACGCGTGACCGCCTCGGCCTGCTCGCCAGATTCCAATACCGTGGCCGTCGCAACAGGTCGCAAGATCACGCTGTGGCATGCGGAAACCGGGCAAAAGATGGGAAGCGTCGCCACGCAGGAGGAGGCCGGTTCAATCATCCACGTGCAGTTCTCGGACGATGGCAAGCATCTGGGCGCCGTGACGGCGAAGCCGGCCGACGACGGGACGGGCCTAGCGACCGTGTACGTGTGGTGACTTCTTGCGAATGCGCCCCGGTCGTTATCGGCCCATCCATAAACGGCGCAATAAAAAACCCGCGGTCAGTGGCATCACTAACCGCGGGCAGGAAAATGGCGGGGACAGGATTCGAACCTGCGACCTCGAGGTTATGAGCCTCGCGAGCTACCGGGCTGCTCCACCCCGCGTCATGTTCTGGTGGCGTCACCGGTCGATGGCGTTCGCTCCCTGAGAGGAGTTCGCGTCGACGGGCGACTCTCAGAGTATACCACCGTTATACGGCCATCGGCAAGCGTACCGATTTGTGCGGTGAAACGCCCCAAATTGTCGTCGAGGCAGCAACCTTTGCGATTTTCATTGCTATGGTGGAAGTAATCCTCGGGGGCGCGCCGAGACCAATCAGGTCAATCATCTGGTGCAAAAAACCTGTCGCGCCGTGAACTGGTGACGATGACGCCAGCGGGATTTGCGACGTGTTGGCCCCCGCGCCGCCCGCAGAATCGTTGCGACAGGTGTTCGCGCTGTAACAATTTGGCCTTTGCCGTCCTCATATCCGGCCCGTGTCGATCGTCGCAACTCGCTGTGCTGCTTGTACTTTCTTGCCCGCATCTGGGGGCACTGTTAGAGTGGACATTAGCGGCTTGCCGGCGGCGATTTGTCAGGCCCGCTGCGAGCCCTGCGCACATTCGACGAGCACCGGCGCGGTAAGTTGAACCGCGATAGATTCGAGTTCGCGCAACCGGCTTTCAATTCGGAAGTTCGGCAAACTGCGCCGGCAGGTTGAGTATCAAGTGATGGTCCGACGCGCGCCAACGGAAACGGACAGAGGTTAGCCCCATGGCGGATTCGGAATCCTTGCCGATGCAAGGTCCGCCCCAGCACGTGACGCCCTTGCGCGCGCCGGCCGGGCCGCCGCCCATTCCCGATGCTCCGTCCCCGCCTGTATCAGGTACACGTCCAGCGCCGCCGTCGTTCAGCGCTCAGGACCGGTCGACGGCAGCAAGTTCGCCCCCCGAACCGCCTCCGTCATGGCTTACCGTCCCGAACGTGACCGACCAGGTACGCGGCGCCGCGGCGCGGCAGCCGCCATCGTCGCCGCCTGCTGGGCAACCGGCGCAGTTCCAACGACCGGTAACGGGCTCTGCGGTACCAACGATCCCTGGCGGCAAGCCAGTGCCGATGGCCACCGTGGCTGGCGCCGCACAAGTGCCCCGCGCTCAACCGGTCGGTTCGCGGCCGCCGGCCGTGATTCCGCAGGGCCGGCGCACCGAACCGGCCGCCGACGAATCGTTGGAAGAGCGCGCCTACAAAGCCGCGCCCCCGTGGCTGATCAGTGCGCTGGTACACATGCTGCTACTGATCATTCTCGGGCTGATTTTCGCCGCGCCGCGCATGCGGCTGGGACGTGACACGCTGGAACTCGATGCGATTTACGCCGATCGACTGGGCGATCAGGTGCTCGACGACACCGTTTACTCGGGCAAGACCGCGCCGGATCATGCTAACAAGATGATGATCACGCCCACGGACCTGGCGGCGGTCGACGATCCTTTCGCGGCTCCCAAGCAGCCGGATGTGGCGCTCGATGGCACCGCGGCGGCCATGGATCTGCGGGCGCCGACGATTGGGTTGGCGCTTTCTGGCCGGCAAGAAGGAATGCGGCAATCACTTCTCGGCGCGTACGGCGGCAACAAGCTCAGCGAAGGGGCGGTGCAGGAAGGGCTGGCTTTCCTCGCTCGTCAGCAACGCAACGATGGCTCGTGGAGTTTGAAGGGCCCGTATCGTGACGGCGCCTACAACGAAAACGTCGAGGCCGCCACGGCCATGGCGTTGTTGGCGTTTCAAGGGCATGGAAATACCCACAAAAACGGAACCTATAAGAAGAACGTCGAAGCAGGTATCAAGCATCTGCTGAACGTTCAAGGCCCTGACGGCAACTTCTATCAGGGAAGCCGCGGCAACGAATGGCTGTACACGCAAGGGCAATGCTCGATCGTGATCTGCGAACTGTACGGCATGACGAAGGATTCGCATCTGCGCCTGCCGGCCGAAAAAGCGATCAAGTTCTGTATCGAAGCCCAGGATGCCCTGGGTGGCTGGCGTTATCGCCCGAAGATGGACAGTGACACATCCGTGACCGGCTGGATCGTCATGGCGCTGCAAAGCGCGCGGATGGCCGGCCTCGACGTGCCCAAAGAGACGCTCGACCGTGTCAGCGGTTATCTCGACAAGGTGACGACCGATGGCAGCCTGTACGCTTATCAGATCACTCACCAGCCGGATCATGTCATGACCGCCGAGGCGCTATTGTGCCGGCAATATCTCGGCTGGAACCAATACGACCCGAAACTGGTCGCCGGCGTGGATTACATCGGCAGCCATCTACCGAATTGGCTCGATCGCGACGTCTACTATTGGTACTACGGCACGCAAGTCATGCACCACATGGGAGGCGCGCACTGGAAACGTTGGAATGATTCGTTGCGCGACATGCTGGTCGAGCATCAAGAGAAGAGTGGGCCTGACAAGGGAAGCTGGGACCCGAAAGGCAAAAGCCCCGACGCCTGGGCCGTGCGCGATCAAGGGGGGCGGCTGTACGTAACTTGCCTGTCGCTATACATGCTCGAGGTCTATTACCGCCACCTGCCGATCTACAGCAGTGGCGCGGCGAACATCGAACGATAGCGCTGCCGGCATGGCTATCGGCTTCGCTCTCCGCCAGGGGCGCTGGCCACGGGCCCGCCGCGTTGGCCCCCTTCGTAGACGCTGAATTCGGCCCACACCGGGAAATGGTCCGAGACTTCAAGCGCGTCTTGCAGCGAAAGCTGATACTCGCGCATCAAGTTCAACACGCCCGACCGGCCGGTGTACTCGGTCGTCGCGCGGCGGTCGAAGATAATATTGTCGTACAGCTTGTTGCCACGCGTATTGGACGGGGTCTTCGAGATGGCCGTGACCAGGTACGGCATTTTGCCTAGCTCGCCGAGGTGCCCGTCGTCGGTATTCAAATCTCCCAGCAGGATGACGTCGTCCTCACGACGGCCATCGTCGCGTACGGCGCGGAATACGTCGTCGAGTGCGTTCATTTCCGACGCGACTTCGTCCGGGTCGGTGTGAATGTCAATCAGCGAAAAGGTGAACGCTTGGCCGGGCGCCGGTCCGCGCACCGTAAAGCCACATACCATCGGCTCGCGATGCAGCCGATCATCCGGATCATCCACGGTGTACATGCTGCCGGGCACCGGTTCGATGCTGGCCCGATTGTAGATAATGGCGTACTGTTCCTTGCTCGAAGTTCTTCCCAGGCGCGGGCCGATGACGAAGTCGTAGCTGGCCCCCTCGGCGTTGATCAACTGCAAGAAGCGCGGCATGACGTCCTGGGTCGTGGCGCGGACTTCCTGAATCGCCACGACGTCAAAGCGGCGAATAACCTGGGCCAGGATCTGCATCACCTGCGGCTTAGCCAGCTTGCTTTCGCCGAAAACCTGGATATTGAACGACGCGATGCGGATCGTGCCCGCCGCGTGATCCGCCGGCGGAACATTCGAGGTCGGCTGCACGTCGGCAGCAATCCCATCGCCACCAGCCGCGGCCGCGCCGCGCCGCGTGATCGTGACCTGGTCGAGGCCATGCACCTCGAAATTGCGCTGAAACCAAACGCCGCAGCCGATCGCCGCGGCCGTAATCACTAAGGATAGAAACTTGCGCGGCACGTGCCCCTCCATGGGCGAGTGACGAGATTAGCCCACGGCGCTAGGCGCGCAGCGGGGCCGGAAGAATGGGCCAGGAAGAATAGCGAAACAGCCGACACGGCTCCAGGGCAATTATGCTGGCAGCAGGATGCGTGCAAACATACGCTCCAAACGGGCGTTATAGTCAGGCTGTCGCCGACGAACGACAAACCAACACTGGACAAGGCGATTCGGGGCAAACCACGATGTCTGCTAGCGAAACCCTGCTGTTTCTGGGGCTGCCGATTGTGTCATTCACGATCGGTTTTGTTCTGGCAGCTTTGGCAACTCGCCGCGCGTGGTCTTTGCCGCGCGCGCAATTCGTGGCCGCCGGGAT
Source organism: Pirellulales bacterium (assembly GCA_036499395.1). Taxonomy (NCBI): domain Bacteria; kingdom Pseudomonadati; phylum Planctomycetota; class Planctomycetia; order Pirellulales; species Pirellulales bacterium. The sequence continues at coordinate 79,845 of DASYDW010000064.1, read as the reverse complement.
TTGCTTTCTGTTACCGCTAACCGTTTTTTTCGCGATCGAGTTTCAGGCGGTCATGGCGGCCGATCGCGGCTTCGGCGCGGCGGTTCGAACCGCCGGCTCAACGGCCGTTGTGCTGTCGCTTGCCTGTGTGCCGCTGGCGCCGATTCCCGCCTTTATCGGTGCGCAGATCGCGGCCAGGTTGAACACCTCCCGCGAAGACGAGATCGAGAGTTAACGACGCCGCATCCACGGCCGATCATCGGCTGGGTGTGCGCATGCAATGGCCATCGACCTGACGCACGAGTGCATGCCAAAACTACGTAAACCGACTGAAGACGGCATTCGCCGTTTCCTAGCGCGGCAAGCGGTTGCCGATTTTTCGTACCGCGAACTGCAATGCACGCGCGACACGGCACCAGCCGGCTGGTACTGCGATCGCTATCGCGGGCATCTGGGGAACGGTACGGATACGTTTGCGCGCGCCCGCAAGGCCGTTGTGGCGTGGTCGATGTTTCGGCTCGGCTGGGTCGAAGCACATCCCGCCGCCTCGGCCATCACACCGGGGGCGAATGTGGCGGTACTCGTTCGCGCCTGCGGTGCGTGGTGGCTCAACGGGGCCAGGATCGTATACGTGCATGACTCGCCGTCTGACGATCGACAGTTTGGTTTTGCTTACGGCACGTTGCAGGATCATGCAGAGTGCGGCGAAGAACGCTTCTGGGTTGTGCGCGATCACGACGACCAGGTGTGGTTCGAGCTGACGGCGATGTCGAACCCTGCGAAATGGTTCGTGCGCGCCGCCCTTCCCCTGGTGCGCAGGTTGCAACGTTGTTTCGCAGCCGATGCCCAAAGGGCGATGCAAAGAGCGGTGGGAGGGGCCTAGGTCCGGCACACAGAGACGTGCATTCGCTCTGGCCGGTAGATAAGATAGTGCTCTGTCGACAGCGAGCATGTGCCGACTTACCCCGGTTCATTCGCGCGACCCTCCAAGCGGAAATCATTGAGCGGAGACTCGATCGTGGATAACTCATCAGACGTTTCGCGTCGTGGTTTCTTGAAAGTCGGCGCCACGGGCGCGGCCGTAGCCGCGGCCAGCACCATCGCTGCGCCTGCGCCGGCACGGGCAGCCGGAGCCAATGATCGCATTCGCTTGGGCTTCATCGGGCCGGGAGGTCGCGGTTTCGGCGCGCACATCCGAACGCTCAACAAGCTGCGCAAAGACGGCGCCAACATCGACCTGGTCGCTGTCTCGGACGTCTATACCAAGAATCAAGAGCGTGCCACGGGCTTCATCGAGAAGGAAACCGGGATCAAAGCCACGTTGTACGAAGATTACCACGACATGCTGGCCGACAAGAATGTCGACGCCGTGTGCATCGCCACACCCGACCATTGGCACGCCAAACAATCGATCGACGCCATGCGGGCCGGTAAGCATGTCTATTGTGAAAAGCCGATGACGCACACCATTCAGGAGGCGATGGACGTCGTCGACGCATGGCGTGAGACCGGCCGCGTGATGCAGGTGGGCGTGCAATCGACCAGCTTGCCGATCTGGGATCGCTGTCGCGAACTGATCGACGAAGGAAAGCTCGGCAAAGTGCTGCAGTTCCAGACCGAGTTCTTTCGTAATTCCGATACCGGACAGTGGCGCAAATATGGGCTGACCAAGGAACAGACCCCGCAAACGATCAACTGGCGCCGCTTTCTGGGCGTCGACGAGGGACTAGCCCCCGACATGCCATTCGACCGCGCCGTGTTTGCTCAGTGGCGCTGCTATTGGCCCTTTGGTTCGGGTATGTACACAGATTTGTTTGTCCATCGCACGACTGCGATGCTGAAGGGGACCGGCCTGCGGTATCCGGGGCGCGTGGTCGGCGCAGGCGGAATCTTTCTCGAGTACGACGGACGTGATGTGCCGGACGTGGCCACCGTAGTCGCGGACTACAACGAGGGAGCCCAGGCGATCATTACGGCCACGATGTGTAGCGACGCCACGCCGATTCAGCAATTGATCCGCGGCCATCACGGTTCGTTTGTCTTTGGCAACGGCGAGGAATTCACCGGCTTCGACTTCATCCCCGAGCGACCGCAAGTCACGCGCGACAGCAAGTTGCAAAAGGAACGGATCGAGGTCGGCCCGGCCGGCGATACGACCTACGCGCATTTCAAGAATTTCCTGGCCGCGGTGGCCGATGAAAATCCGGCACTTTGTAACAACCAACCCGACCTGGGCGCCGCGGCCATCGTGACCGTGAATCTGGGCTCGCGTAGTTATCGCGAAGGGAAGGCGTTTTTCTTCGACCCGCAGGCAAAACGCGAAACGCTGGCGGACGAAAGCTGGGCCGCGCGTTGGGAGAAGATGTCGAAAGACCGTGCCCATCCGGTGCATGTTCCAGGCTGGAAGGCCGGCGATTACGGCAGCCTGTTGCGACCGCCCGAGCACATGAATCTGGCCGGTCCCTGGATCGACGGCAAACCGCCCGAAGATCAACCGCCGAAGGGTGCAGGTTGAAATCGTCGCGGGCTGCTTTCGTGCGTCGCTGTACTCGTGTAACATCGCAGGACTGTATTGCCTGCCGCGCGGGCTGATTTTGTTTAGACTTAACCGCGCCGTTCTGCCCCACGAGCCTCCCTCCCCCCCTGCCCGCACTCTGCGTTGCCCTGAACGGCGGCGTGGCCAGCGCTAGCCCCTAAAGAATATGTCCACTGCTCCCGCCCCCAAAGCACGGCTTGCTTCGCTCGATCAATTTCGCGGGTACACCGTCGTCGGCATGGTGTTCGTGAATTTTGTCGGCGCGTATGTGGCGATTCCGCTGATCCTGAAGCATCGCAATACGTATTGCAGCTATGCCGATACGATCATGCCGCAATTCTTCTTTGCGGTGGGCTTTGCGTTTCGGCTGACCTTCGGACGCCGAGCTACGAGCGACGGACTATTTTCGGCCTACGGGCATGTGGTAAAGCGATTACTGGGTCTGGCTCTGGTTGCAATGATCGTCGAACGCGTGCATTCACCGGCGGCGAATTGGGAGCAGCTGACGCAACTGGGCTTGTGGGAGATTCTTGGCACTCCGATTACCAAAGGATGGTTCGGCAGTCCGCTGATGCATATTGCCGCCACCAGTTTATGGATCACGCCCGTGATCCGGGCTCGCGCGAGCGTGCGCGTGGTCTACATGTTGCTGTCGGTTGCGCTGCAATTTGTCTTATCGCATTGGTTCTATTTCGATTGGGTTTACCATAACGGTGTCGATGGCGGTCCGTTGGGATTTCTTACCTGGTCGATTCCCACAATCGTCGGCACTCTGGCCTGCGACACCGTGATGTCGGGTACGGGCTGGGGACGCGTGACGCGGATGTTCGCCTGGGGCGCGATTCTGATGGCGGTCGGTTACGGGCTTTCGTCGTTGACGACGCTGTACGACGTGCCGGAACATCGCGTTGATGAGTTAAAGGGGCAAGAGACCGCGACCGATGCAGTCATCCCCGACGGGGAGCGCTGGCGCGAATGGTCATGGCAGTGGGCTGAACCGCCGTTCGTGCCGCCGCCGCGCGAAGACCTGCGCAAGCACAACTACTGGATGATGAGCCAACGCGCCGCCACACCGTCTTATCACACGTTCGCTGCCGGATTTGCGCTCGTAGTTTACGCGCTGTTCTATATCGTATGCGACGTCTTGGGGTGGCAGCTCGGGCTGTTCCGTACGTTTGGCTCGAACGCGCTTTTGGCGTGGATCGTCCACAACCTGGTAGGAAATGCCGTCGAACCGTTCGTCCCGCGCGATTCGCCCCTGTGGTATGTGTCGGCGGCGTTCTTGCTCTATTTCGGCGTTATCTATCTGGTCGTGCGCACGATGGAAAAGAACAATATTTTTCTGAAGCTGTGACGCGCGTCGACGTCGGAAAACTACGAGGCACCGCAAACCAAGAGAGCGAGCGGCATCCCCGCCTCGTCGTCTCTTGGTCGTGTAATTCGTGGTTGTGGTGAGCGTCGGAACGACCCGCGGCCCTATGCAGCGGCTTAACGCTGCGAGCGTAACAGCCGGCCAAATCGTTCGCGACCGAATTCCGGAACGAACTGTGCGTCCTCGAAGGCCACTCGCCCGCCGACCAGGACTTGCCGCACCACGCCGTCCGAGCGTTTGACCATCCGCATCGCGCCGTGTAGCCGATCGTCGTAATGTTCAATCGGCGCACCCAGACCGGTGCGCAGCTTCTGCGGGTCGACCACCACGACGTCCGCCCGGGCGCCCGGGCGCAGAAATCCCGCGTCGATCCCCAACCATTCGGCCGATTGGCCCGTGAGCTTGTGAATCGCCTTTTCGATCGACATCAACTGCGGGTTCAGCAGTACCTGCTGCAACATCTGCAGACCGCCGTCCTGGAAGGCCATGTTGCGAGCGTGGGCGCCTGAATCGTTGAAGCCTGGCAGCGTCGTATCGTGGGCAAAAATGAATTGCCGCGGCGCGGCCCGATCGTTCGTGACGACCGTCTTCCAGCGGACCGCCGAATCGTGTTCGGCAATCAGGTCCATGAAGTATTCGAGCGGTTCCTTGCCGGCGGCGCGGGCCAATTCGTCGAACGACTTGCCTTCCTGGCCTGGCACTGGTGACGAAACGATCCACATATCGGCCAGGTCGCGGTGAAACACGCGTGCCTTCGAGCTTTCCCAATCGCGACGGAAATCGCGGCGGTAGCTGGCGTCCGCGAACATCTGCTTACGATCCGCGCTGGTGGCGCTGATCGCGTTGACGCCGGTCGGAAATTCCTCGAAGAGCGGCGTGTGGACGCCGTCGCAGTAGTTCAAAAATGGTTCGGCCAGGGCCTGCCAGCGGATATTAGCGCGGAAAAATTTGTTCAAAACCGTGCCGCCGATCGTGGCGATCTTGTAAATCGCACGATTGGTTTTCACATCCATCGCGGCCACGATCGTCGTACGCAGCGGCTTGCGACCAATTCCGGTGCTGAGCATCCCTAGCGTGGCGACCGTGCTCTTGGTCAACGCATTGGGCGTGGCCTGCAGCACGCGATCGCTGGCGCGCACCGGCTCGGCCAGACTGCGATATTCGCTGGGATGCGCATGTTGCGATGGCACGGAAATTCCGCGGAACGGTTCGCCATCCAAGCGATGCCAAGGGAGCATATCGATCGAAAGGCCGACGTAGCCTTCGTCGATCGCTTCCTCGACGAGCTTTTGCATCTGGCGAACTTCTTGCGGTTCGGCCTTGGCGACGCTCAGGCTCCGCTCCATTCCCATCACGTGGGCACGGACGTTCGAGTGCCCCAGCAGCGAGGCCACATTCGGTCCCAGCGGCAATTGATCCAGGTGCTGGTAATACTCGCGCACGCCGTTCCACGGGATCGAATCTCCCAGCCAACGTGACAGTACGTCGCGAGGCAAACTTTCGACGCGGCAAAATAGATCGAGAATGTCCTTCGTCTCGCCCAGGGCCGCCGACAACGAGCAATTGCCCATGACGACCGTCGTCACGCCGTGGCGTACCGACTCCTCCAGGCCAGGCATCGCCTCGACCTCGGCATCGTAATGGGTATGGATGTCCAGCATGCCGGGCATCACCCATTGGCCGCGGGCATCGATCTCGCGCCGGCCGGTCAACGGCAATTGCGTGCCCACGGCCCGCACCTTGCCATCGGCGATCGCCACGTCGGCCGTCTGGGCCGGCGAGTTGGCGCCGTCGAAAAACTGGCCGTTGCGGATCACGACATCACAGGTCGCGCCCGCCTGATTTTCTGCACTCTGCATTACACAAATCCTTCTACCGCCGTCAAACGCCGCTTCACATCTTAGCCCGCCATGGTATGCGGTGTAGACCAGTATTTTCGCTTTTCGAGGGCCGGTTGGCTATGGGCAGGCGAGTGAAGCCGGGCAGGGCTCGGCGGCGGAGTCGCGGTTTGCGGCGATCCGATTTGACGCCCGATTTTGCCCTACCTACGATGCGAGGGTTCTCATCTATCTGGCCGGCGCGATGCATTCTTTGGCGTTATCGCACGGTGTGGCGAGGAACCTACTGTGCCCCGTAGCGACCGGCGTCAATTTGTCGTGGCGATCGATCTTGGCTCAAGCGGTCCCAAGGTCGCCTTGGTGGCAGACAACGGAGAAATGGTCGCCCACGCGCGCGAGCGAGTCGAGACATTTTTTCTTCCCGGTGGCGGGGCCGAACAGGATCCGGCCGATTGGTGGCGCGCCTGTACCGATGGCGTTCGCCAGGTTCTAAAGACCGCGCAACCGGCGGTTGAAGATGTGATCGGCATTACCTGCACAGGTCAGTGGTCGGTCACCGTGCCGGTGGATCGGGACGGAAAACCTCTGATGCGGGCCGTGCATTGGATGGACTCGCGCGGCGCCCCGTATACGCGCGCCGTGACCGGCGGTTTGATCAAGGTGGCCGGCTATGGAGCGCGCAAGCTTGCGCGCTGGCTGAGCCGCACTGGCGGCGTGCCTACACATTCCGGCAATGACGCGCTCGCGCATGTGCTCTTCATCAAACACGGCTGCCCGGAAGTTTATCGACAGACCCACGCCCTGCTCGAGCCAAGTGATTATCTCGGCATGCGTTTAACAGGTCGCATGGCGGCGACGCAAGCCACGATTTTTCCTTACTTGCTGACCGACAATCGCGACTTAGCCAAGGTCGATTACGATCCGCGCCTGTTGGCGTGGAGTGATGTCGATCGCGCAAAGATGCCGGACCTCGTGCCCGTCACCTCGGTGCTCGGAACAATTCTTCCGACCGTGGCGGACGAATGGGGGCTTGGTCGGCATGTGCAGGTCGTCGTTGGTTGCGGCGATACCTCGGCCGCGGCGGTGGGCTCGGGTGCTGTGCATGATTTCGACGGCCATCTGTGCATTGGCACGTCTTCGTGGCTGACATGCCACATTCCGTTCAAGAAGACCAGCATCGGCTCTTACATGGGGACGATGCCGGCCGCGATTCCTGGACGGAACCTGATCGTGGCCGAGCAGGGGCCGGCCGGAAAATGCCTGGAACTGTTCGTCGAGCGTTGGTTTTTCGCCAATGACGAAAACCTGCAGCCTGCGCCGGGCTTCGATCGTTACCAGCATGCGTTACAGTTGGCCGCGCAGGCGCCGGCCGGTAGCGACGGACTGATTTTCCTGCCGTGGGTTAATGGCGCAGGCCCACCGACGGGGGATGCCTTCATGCGTGGCGGATTCTTGAATCAAACGCTGCGCACCGGCCGGGCCGAGGCCTTGCGTGCGGTGCTCGAAGGGGTGGCGTACAATCTCAACTGGCTGCTGGCGGCACAAGAGAAATTCATCGGACGACGCTATGCCGAGTTGAAGTTCAGCGGCGGCGGCGCCCAGTCCGACTTGTGGTGCCAGATTCTGGCCGACGTGTTCGATCGCCCCATTCGTCAGATCGACCAGCCGAATCACGCCATCGTGCGTGGCGCGGCCTACCTGGCCCTGATTGCGTTGGGGCGATTGCAGATCGACGAAGTTCCGAGCATCGTGAAGTCCAACAAGACGTTCAAACCGCGATTGGAAAACCGTGCCGTTTACGACCGTATGGTCGGAGAATTTGTGCAAGCGTATCGAGCCAACAAATCGCTGTTCCGCCGTTTAAACGGACCGACTTAATCCACTGCCTGAGATATTCGAAACCATCGAAAAGTTATTCGCGCCGGAATTCTTGGCCGGCCTTTTCACTCGAAATTGGGAGATACTCGCGTGTCAAATCTTGCCGAGGAACTGGGCCTGCTGCAGCCGCTCGATGAAATGATGCACCCCTACCGGGAGCAATTTCCGGCCGTGAATCAGTTGCCGGCCACGGGCCTGCCACATGAAAAAGTGCTGGCGATCATGGAAAAGCTGCAAGCCATCGAAGCCGGTCGCTGGCGCGAAGGCTACGCTTCGGGCTCGGTCTACCACGGCGACGACTCGCACATTGAGTTCATGAACCGTGTTTATGCCACGCAATCGCAAGCCAATCAATTGCACTCCGACCTATGGCCCAGCGCCGCGAAATTCGAAGCCGAAATCGTTTCGATGACGGCCCATATGCTTTCGGCCGAAGCGACGGGCGAACCGTTCGATTCCGAGAACGGCGTTTGCGGGTCGGTCAGCTCCGGAGGCTCGGAGAGCATCCAACTGGCGATGAAGGCTTACCGAGATTGGGCCCGTGATAAGCGCGGCATTACCGAGCCTGAGATTGTTGTGCCCCGCTCTGCGCACGCGGCGTTTTACAAATCGGCACAGTATTTCAATTTGAAGCTGGTCGCGACGCCGTTGGACGATCAGTTCCGCGCGGATGTCGACGCCATGGCCGCCGCGATTAACAAAAACACGATCGCGCTCGTCGCGTCGGCGCCCAACTTTCCCTACGGCACAATCGACAAGATCGACGAGATCTCGGCGCTGGCCTTGAGCCACGGCGTCGGCTGCCACGTCGATGCCTGCCTGGGAGGTTACTTTCTCCCCTGGGCCGAAAAGCTTGGCTATCCGGTCCCGGTCTTCGATTTCCGCCTGCCCGGCGTTACGAGCATGTCGTGCGATACGCATAAGTATGGTTATGCCGCGAAAGGGACGTCCGTGGTGCTGTATCGCGGTCGCGACCTCCGGCATTATCAATTCTTTACGATCGCGGACTGGCCGGGCGGGCTGTATTACTCGCCGACGTTTTCCGGTAGCCGTCCCGGCGGCCTCAGCGCCGCATGCTGGGCGTCGTTAGTGACCATGGGCGAGTCGAACTACCTGGCCGGCGCCAAGGCGATTCTCGATGCCGTGGCCGTCATGAAAAAGGGGATCGAGGAAATCCCCGAGCTCAAGCTGTTGGGCGAAACTTTCGCAGTGTTCTCGTTCGGTTCGGACGAATTGAACATGTACGAAGTGCTCGACCAGATGTCGCATCGCAAATGGGCACTAACGGGCCTGCAACATCCGGCCGCGATCCATGTCAGCACAACGTTACGCCACGCGCAACCGGGCGTGGCCGAACGGTTCGTGAAGGACCTTAAGGAATCGGTCGAGCACGTCCGCGCCAACCCCGGTGCCGACGGAGGCATGGCCCCCATCTACGGCATGGCCGCGGCGATTCCTGACAAGACGATCGTTCACGACATGCTGCGGCAAGTCATCGATATCTATTACAAGACATAGCCGCCGCAGTAGCCTGAAGAGAACAGAGATACAGTCGCAGATTGCGCAAATGAACGCAGATCGAGCCAAAGAGGGAATAGTTGCAACCGGCCCCGCATTTGTTCTGCGAAATCTGCGCGATCTGTGAAATCTGCGGACGACTTCTCTTCGTTGTTAGACCGCCGGTTTTTTTAGCCGGCTGCCGCAAACCAACCTGACACGGCCGGCCAGAAATCGTAGATCGCCCAGTACGGCACTGCGTACGCCGCCACAGCCGCGATCGTGACGAAGGCGAACCATAGGCACGCGTCCCACCGCTTTGACGGGGCCAATCGGCGATCCGTGCGCTTGTAGCGTAGATAAAGCGTGGCGGCCGTGATGATTGGTAGCGTCGCTGCCTGAACGAAGCCGCCAAGGATCACCATTCCCTTGGGATCGCGCCACCATAGATACAAGATCATGCCCACCATGGGATAAGCGATGCAGCAGCGGCGTATCCAGCGGTCCCGATCGGCGTCGCACGTGTAGGTCACTAGCTTTGCCAGGCCGAAGAAATCAGCCGTCAAGCGACTGTTCGACGCCGAGGCGACGTACAACGTCTTGAACAACACGGCCCACACGCCGATCAAGAACACGGTCTTTGTCCAGGCGCCGAAAGCCGGCACGTACATGCTGGACAGCGTTTCGATCATCTGCGACTTTTCGGGCACCAGCCCTTGCCGGTGTAATACGGTCGCCCCCAGCAAGTAAAACGACACTGTCGCCACGGTGAAGATGACCATGCTGAACCAGGCGTCCAAATACATGACGCGCATCCAGCCGTGCGCGCGGCGTGCCCAGTCAGGCGACGGCGAGCAGCGACCGGTGAAACGGGCGTATCCCTTTTCCAGGCACCAGTACGGGTAGGCGTATAGCTCGGATGCTCCCACGCCCGTGATGCCGAACGTGCTAAAGGCCGCCGCGATGGCCACGGCCGGCAGCGCCAAGATTTCGAGCGAGAATCCCTCGCGAATATCGTCCATGCCGACGGGATATCCCATACCCGGCAGCAGCGCCACGCAGGCCACCGTGATCAGAGTTACGGCGGCGACCAGCACGGTTGTTACACGCTCCACGCGCTTGTAACCACCACTGAGCAACAGCACGACGGCAGCTAGCGCCGTCAGCACCGCCCAAGGATGCTCAGGCTTATCACGAATCGTGTCCGCCAGCAGCGGTGCCCACGACTCGCATGCGGCGGCCAAGTTGGACGCCACTTGCGGAAAGGCGAGGTTCAACGCCTGGCCCACTCCCCCCACCATAGCTCCTAATTGGAACACGGTGATCAGCAACATGATGAACCACCACCAGACGAGCCAATGTGCGCCCAGGCGTGGGCCCGGTAGGGCGTTTAGTGCGGTCAGGGTGGGCAAGCCGGACGACAGCGAATAGCGTCCCAATTCGATCTGTACGAAGACCTTGATCACGCAGCTGAAAAGAATCAGCCACAGAAAGACGAAGCCGTAAGTGGCTCCCAGCGCTGTCGTCAGTAACAGCTCGCCCGAGCCGATGATGCTGCCGGCCAAGATGATTCCGGGACCAATTTTGCGAAAGGCGGACCACAGGTTATGGGGTGGGTCGGCGATATTGGCGTCGTCCAGCGCGTCCGGATCATGAAGCTTCGCCTGGTCCATGCCGCTGGTCCGCCAAGGAGATTTTCTCGCGCCCGCCGCCGATGCGGCCCCTATGGTAGCCGTGGCCAACGCAGCCCGCCACGGTACGACCGCGATTATTAAAGCCCCGATCGCGTCGACCGCGACCTATGATTTCACAACCCCCATTGACTTTGCAGGGCCTGGGCGGAACAACAACGTTTTCAGCCTACGACGATCTCTCATGATCGGGGGCGATAGGCTGACGCAAAGCTTGCGGTTCGGGGCCGTGGTCAAACAGGCGCGCTTCGTGGGCATGCCTGTTAAGGACCTTCAGTGATTTGGCTTGCAACGGCGCTGTGCCTTGCGGAAGGAGTTCGACGGATGGCCTGGGTGATGTCGGTGCGTGCCCGTGAAGTTCTCGATTCGCGCGGCAATCCCACCCTCGAAGTCGACGTGTCGTTGGACGATGGTGCGCGCGGGCGTGCGTCGGTCCCCTCGGGGGCTTCGACCGGTGCGCGCGAAGCCGTCGAGCTGCGCGACGGTGATCCTGAACGCTTCCGTGGCCTGGGCGTCACCAAGGCCATGCGCAACGTCAACGAAACGATCAGTCCGGCCTTTCACATGTTCGACGCCATCACGCAGGAGGACGTCGACCGTCGGTTGTGTGAATTGGACGGCACAAAAAACAAGAGCCGCCTGGGCGCCAATGCGATCCTCGGCGTCTCGATGGCCGTGGCCCAGGCTTCGAGCGCCAGCGCCGGCATCCCGCTCTATCGTTACCTGGGGGGCTTCAATGCGCACCTGCTGCCGGTGCCACTTTTCAACGTCCTTAACGGTGGCGCGCACGCCGACAATAGTATCGACTTCCAGGAGTTCATGATCGCGCCAGTCGCGGCCCCCAGTTTTCGCGAAGCGTTGCGAATGGGCGTCGAGGTCTACCACTCTTTGAAGGCGCTCTTGAAAGAACAAGGACACTCGACGGCCGTGGGCGACGAAGGGGGCTTTGCGCCGAACTTGAAGTCGCACGAGCAGGCGCTCGACTTGTTGTTGGCGGCCATCGAAAAAATCGGTCTCCGTCCTGGTGAGGACGTGCTGTTGGCGCTCGATTGTGCGGCCAGCGAGCTCTACAAGGATGGCGCCTATGTCTTCAAGAAATCGGGGGGCGCTCGCAAAACGACCGACGAGATGATTCGCCTGTACGCCAATTGGCTCGACAACTATCCGTTGTGGTCGATCGAGGATCCGCTTGCCGAGGATGACTGGTCCGGCTGGCAAGCACTTACGAAAGAATTGGGGAGCCGTGCCCAACTGGTGGGGGACGATGTCTTCGTGACCAATCCCGCGATCATTCGCCGTGGAATCGCCGAGGGGGTCGGAAATGCCGTACTCGTCAAACTCAACCAAATCGGCACCGTGACCGAGACCCTCACCGCGATCAACGATGCCCAAGAAGGAGAGTACGCCACCATCATCAGCCACCGCTCGGGCGAAACGCCCGACGTTTTCATGGCCGACCTGGCTGTCGCCACCGGGGCAGGTCAGATCAAGGCCGGCGCTCCTTGCCGCGGCGAACGACTGGCCAAGTACAACCAGTTGCTGCGCATCGAAGACGAGCTCGGCAGTCGAGCCCGCTATGCCGGCCCAAATATCTTGCGACAGCGCCGCGAGTCGAAAGGCTAGTGCCGTAGCGGCATAGAATGCCACCTGCTCGGCGACTGCGTCCTCGGCGATTCGGCCTGCACTGGCAAATCGCAAAGCATCGAGCTGCTGCCCTCCCTTTGGGTTATGCGCACCGCCCGGAGATCACCGTGTGGATGGCAGCGCGTCGTGGTCAAAATGCTTGCTTTCGCACAGCGCCGCGGGGATACTTTCACTTGCGGTGCGCAGGGACACAGTTCGGGATTGGGGAGAGTTCTCGTGCGTTTTTCTCGACAGCGCATCGCGCGGTCGGCGTTCAATATCTTGCGGCCTTTTCCGCTGCAGCGACCGTCACGTGAACCGCGAACCACGCGCTGGATTACGTGCGCTGGCACGCTCCGTTGTGGGATGGCCGCCGCTTTTCTTGCTCACCCATTTCGGTGCTCGTGCATCTGAGACGAACATTCCCAAGATCAGCAGGCCGGAAGTATGGAACGTGCCGACGATCTGCCAGACCTGAGCCCCGACGAAGAGCGGGTGATCGGCCACCTCGTCGAGTATCAGCAAGCGCTCGCCGATGGGACGCCGACCACGGACGAGACTCACGAGGCCACGGACGTTGCCGCTGAGTTCAAGGATCAGTTGGTCCGCGGCAAGCACCTGCTGGAACTCATGGCCACGATCGGCCAGGAACGAGACGATCCGATCGAGTTGTCGGGCTATCCCGCCGATGCCGCCGGACCAACGACGGCCGCCCGACTGGAAGACCTGCTTTCGACGTTGCAACACCAGGGGAAAACGCCTCAGCGGCTCGGGCGATTCATCATCCAGCGCGAACTGGGGATCGGTGGGCACGGCGTCGTACTCTTGGCATTTGATTCGGTGTTAAAGCGTCAAGTTGCCCTGAAGATTCCCCGGGGCGAGGCGCTGGTCTCGAGCAATCTGCGCCGCCGGTTCGCGCGCGAAGCGCAGGCCGCGGCGCGACTGACACATCCCAATCTGGTTTCCGTCTACGAAGTCGGCGAGGTCGGATCGATCGGCTACATCGCGTCGGCCTTCTGCACGGGTCCTAGCCTGGCGACATGGTTGCAGCAGCGACGCGAACCGCTGTCGCCCATTCAGGCGGCTCACCTGGTGGCGCCTTTGGCTGACGCCATGCAATACGCTCATTCGCAAGGCGTGCTGCATCGCGACATCAAGCCAAGCAATGTATTGCTCGAGCCCGAAGCCGGCTGCGTGGCGGGGGCGCCTGGTACGTTGGCTGATCTGCCGTTCGTTCCGAAGCTCGCCGATTTCGGGCTCGCGAAACTGGAAGGTACGGCCGGCACCGATACGCTGACCGGCGTCGCGCTCGGCACGCCTGGCTACATGGCGCCGGAGCAAGTCGAGGGGCGCATGGCCGACATTGGCCCGGCGACCGACGTTTACGGCCTGGGCGCGCTTCTCTACGAAGCCGTGACCGGAAAGCGGCCTTTCGTTGGCACGTCGGACGCCGAATGCATGCAGCGCATTCTCAGCGAGGATCCGCCCCCGCCCAGCCATTGGCGCTCCAGCATCAATGTCGACATGGATGCCATCTGCTTGAAATGCCTGGAGAAAAGCCCCGGCCGACGATACGCGTCGGCCCAGGCTTTGGCAGACGACCTGCGACGGTACCTGGCGGGCGAGCCGATCCACGCACGGTGCGTGACTCGCGTCGAACGCCTCGTGCGGTGGGCACGCCGGAATCCGCGCATCGCTGCGCTGACGGCAATGGTGCTGATCCTGTTAACATCGATTGCCGCGATTTCGACCGTGGCCGCCGTGCGCATCGATCGGGCGCGCCACCGCGAACAAGAAGCGACAGCCGAAGCGCAGCGCGAGGCTCAGCGCGTCGAGGAATTCGCGCTACGCGCTCAGAGCGAGTCCGACACGGCCCGCGGTGTCGCGAATTTCTTGGAAGGAATGTTTCGCTCGGCTGACCCGATCGGTTTGGAGGGAGTCCGCTTTCAATCTCAGGTAACCCACGCGACTGAGCTTTCGGCCGCTGACATTCTGCGGCAAGGAACCGAATCGCTGCGGACCGACTTGAAAGATCAACCCGCGGTTCAGGCCAAGCTGATGGCCGTGATCGGCAGCGTGTACGTGACGATGGGCAAACTGCGTGAGGCGCAGCCGTTGCTGGAACGCAGCCTGCGGATTCGCGAAGAGTTGACCGGACCGGACAGCCTGGAAACGGCCGAAAGCTTGCACGATCTGGCCACGTTGCGTTTCGCGAATTTCGATTTTAGCGCCACGAGGAATTTGCTCGAGCGGGCGCTGGCGATCCGCTTGCGCCGACTGGGCGCCGACGATCCCGACACGATCCGCACCAAGTTCAACCTGGCCTGGCTGGCCGTCACCAGCGGCCACAGCACGACCGCGGAAAAGCAGGCAGCCTTGCCATTGATGGAGGAAGTGCTGCAATTCCATCGTCGCGAAAACGTCTCGCCGACGCGCTACGGCTTTGCACTGATCGGGTTGGCGATGCTGCGCTACGAAGTAGAAGCCAAGCCGATGCACGCGGCGGCACTGCTGGCCGAAGCCAACCAGGTGCTGACCGAAAATGGGGGTTCGGATATCGGCGCTGGCCTGTTACTGATGCTTCGGTCCTACGTGCAGTGCCGGGTCGGTAGCGGCCGCGTCGCAGTGGCGACGATCGAGGCCGGCATCGAACGTATTCGCAAAGCGGCTGGCGACCGGCATCCGGTACTAATCTGGCCGCGATACATGTGGGCCGATGCGCTCATCAGCACGGGGCGATACGACGAAGCGTTGGCCGTGCATCGCGACACGATCGATCTCTGTCGGCAAATTTACAATGATCGCCATCGCGCGGTCGGCCTGACGAAAGTCCGCATGGCCGAGCCCTTATTGTTGATCGACGATCGAGCAGAAGCCGAAGCGACGCTGCGCGAAGCGCTCGATATTTTCCGGTACGAGAATTCGAATCTGAGCAATCGCGAATACACCCTGCAGGATTTGCTGACTCTGTTGCAAACCGACAAGCGTTTTGCCGATGCAGCCCAACTGTGTCGAGAAGAGCTAGCGGGTGCCCGGCGCATTCCCCCCGGCGAGGAATCTAATGCGTACTTGACGTCGCTGCTGGAAAAAACGGCGCTCGCCGAGGAAATGTCAGGCAACTGGAATGCGGCGCAGTCCGCGCTGACCGAAGCCATCAGTCGGAAGTCGGTCGTTGCCAGTCCCGCCGATCCAGCTATTGCCGAGATGTGGCTCGATGCAGCGCGTGTGGCGCTTGCGCAAGGATTGCAGGAAGATTACCGTGCGATCTGCCAGCGATTAGTAAAGGATTTTGCTCCTGACGCATCGCCAGAACTACTGCGTGCCATCGTGTGGACTTGCGTGATTACTCCCGACACGGCGTCGGGTTCGTACGATTTTGTGGGGCTTGCGCAGCGCGCTCTGGAAGGAAATAGCAAGAAGATCACCTTTCAGCGCATGCTGGCCATAGCACTGCTGCGTGCGGGCCATTATCAACAGGCGAAGACTCTGTACGAAGAATTGTTCGAGACTCCCGGTTGGACAGCGCGCTGCGCCGATTTCGCGGTCGTGAGCATGGCACATTCCCACTTAGGTGATATGGCGGCAGCGCAGGCGTGGCTGGAAAAAGCCGAAGCCGAACCGGTGCCGACGTTTGATGATTCGTCACCATGGCGCGCCACGCAACGCGAGCTGCTGGAGCGGGATCTGCTGGTCGACGAGGCCCGACAATTATTAAAACAGGCGACGATGAAGGAATAGCGTTGGCACCAGCGGCGGCCAGGCACCGCGGTAGAGATACCCTCCATGTTGAACAAAACACCTTCGCGTGACGCAATAAATCCGGATCAAGGTCCGGCCCGGGCGCGCCCCGATTTGCAAGCCATGCTCGACGCATTGACATTGCATGGCGAGGACACGATTCTCGCCGTCGATGGCACCGGGCGGGTGCATTATTGCAATCGTGAACTCTCCATGCTGGCCGGCGACGATGACGACGAAGGTTGCACGATTTTCGATTTTCTAGCTCCTTCGGGCCATGCGCGCTGCCGCGACGTTTTGCACACCGTTTGCCAGTTGGGACAGGCCGACCAGTTCGAGTCGCGCTGGATCGACGGGTCGGTGCGCGCGATCCGCGTAATTCCCTTGCCGCGGCAAAAGACGGCTTTGGCGCTCGCGATTTGCGGCGATGTCACGAAGGTGCGGCGCGTGGAAGAAGCGCTGCGCGAGAGCGAGCTACGTTTTCGACAATTGGCCGAGAATGTACGCGAAGTGTTTTGGTTGATGGACGCCGACAAAAGCCGGGTACTCTACGTCACGAACGCCTATCAGCGAGTTTGGGGGCGGGCGGCGACCGAATTGTACGACGGCCTATTCGGCTGGTTCGACGCCGTCTATCCCGAGGATCGACCGCGCGTCGAACGTGC
Source organism: Pirellulales bacterium (assembly GCA_036499395.1). Taxonomy (NCBI): domain Bacteria; kingdom Pseudomonadati; phylum Planctomycetota; class Planctomycetia; order Pirellulales; species Pirellulales bacterium. Next base: position 63,028 of record DASYDW010000064.1, on the reverse strand, counting down.
GTTCGCGGCGGGCCTGGCTTCCGGGGGTTTTCAGGCCGAATATCGTATCACCCGCCCCGACGGCTCGTTGCGTTGGATTCGCGACCGCGCGTTCGCCTCGTTCGGCGCCGACGGCCAGATATCGCGTATCGCCGGCATCGCCGAGGACATCACCGATCAACGCAATGTGGAAGACAGCCTGCGCATGGAAAGGAAGTTACTCAAACGGCTGCTCGATTTACAGGAGCGCGAGCGGCACTTGCTGGCCTGCGAAATCCACGACGGGTTCATTCAGGATCTGGTCGGCGCGAAAATGCTGCTCGAGTCACTCCGCCCTGGCTTGCCGCCGGAGAATCCCTGCTCGATAGAGCGTCTTGACAAGATCGAAGCGGCGCTGCGTAAGGCTATCGGCGAAGGGCGACGCATGATTTCGAATCTGCGACCCATGGTCATCGATGACAAAGGGATCCTGGTCGCGATCGAATACTTGATCAACGAGAAACAGGCCGACTCGGGGCCGCAAATGACTTTTGCGCACGACGTTCGCTTTACGCGCCTGCCGCCGCTCTTGGAAGGGGCCTTGTTCCGCATCGTGCAAGAATCGCTGACCAATGCCCGGCGGCATAGCAAGGCTGCGCACGTGCATGTGGATCTGGCGCAGGTCGACGAGCGGGTGATCTTGACGATTGTCGACGACGGCGTCGGTTTCGACCGCGCGGCGGTGCCCGAGGGACGCTTCGGCCTGCGTGGCCTTGTCGAGCGGGCTCGCCTGTTTGGTGGGCGCGCGGATGTGCGCAGTGAACCCGGTTCCGGGACTCGCATTTGGGTCGAACTACCCATTAGCAAAAGCGCCCTCAGTCTCTGAGCGGCCCACGCCGCTGTCTTTGTCCGGCGCGCCTCATCGCATAGACTAACGTCTACGAGACTCTCCTATGCATTCACTTTTAAAATACGCGCTATGGGCCCTGGTGCTGCTCTCGTTTGCGCCAGGCGCGCTCGTTGCCGGGGACAACTGGCCACAGTTCCGCGGCCCGGCTGCGCAAGGGGTTGTTGACGATCCACGCCTGCCTGAAGCGTGGAGCGCGAGCGAAAGCATTGCCTGGAAAACTGCGATTCCCGGTCGCGGCTGGTCGTGTCCTATCGTGTGGGGCAATCGCGTCTTCCTGACCAGCGTCACCAGCGACGATGACCAGGTCGAGCGCAAGCGAGGAATCTACTTCGGCGGCGATCAGCACGAGGCGCCCAAGACTGTGCAGCAATGGCGCGTCGTCTGTGTCGATTTAAGCGATGGCCGTATCCTGTGGCAGCACGTCGCGCATCAAGGGGTACCACCGCAATCGGTCCATCTGAAGAATACGTACGCTTCCGAGACCCCGGTCACCGACGGCGAACGCGTGTACGCCTACTTCGGTAATCTGGGCGTTTTCTGTTACAGCGTCACGGGCGAGCCACTTTGGTCGCGAACGCTCGGCAGCTATAAGACGGCCGATGGCATGGGGACGGGCAGCTCGCCAATACTGCATGGCGACAATGTTTTTATCCTCAATGACAATGAGGATGACTCGTTCCTGATCGCTCTCGATCGGAAAACCGGAGCCGAGAATTGGCGCGTCGCCCGTGCCGAGAAGAGTTGCTGGTCGACTCCCTTCGTATGGCACAATCCCATGCGGACCGAGATCGTGGTCTCGGGCAGCGGAGTTATCCGCTCCTATGATCTGGATGGCAAGCCATTGTGGCATCTGAACGACGTGTCGGCCCACTCGATTCCGTCGCCGCTGGCAGGCCCGAACTTGCTCTACCTGGCCTCGGGACACGTGCTGAGCAAGTCGCGGCCGATTCTGGCCGTACGTTCAGGCGCCATGGGAGATATTACCCTGCCGCCCGACGCGACAAGCAACGCCTTCGTAGCCTGGTCGCTGCGCAAAGCCGCGCCGTACAATCCGTCGCTGCTCTACTATCAGGATTACATCTACGCGGTGACAGACCTCGGCATCCTCTCTTGTTATGACGCGCAGAGTGGGAAGACGATGTACGAGAAGAAGCGCTTGCCTAATGGCCGGGCGTTCACGGCTTCGCCCTGGGCCGCCAATGGACAGGTCTTCTGTCTGAGCGAATACGGCGATACCTTCGTCATCAAGTCCGGGCCGACGTACGAACTGATACGCGTGAACGCATTAGGCGAGGACGAAATGTTTTTGGCCACCCCGGCCATCGCCGGGGATCAGTTGCTGATCCGCGGCGAACACGCGCTCTATTGCATCCAGAAAAAAGTCGCGACGGCCGAAAAACAGGACTAACCCACCCAAGAGTCCGCTGCCGACGAACCTTTGGCCCGCAGCACGGCAGTCGCGATTTACCGGCCCATTCCCATTTCGCGCACGCCGCCGCCCTGTGATTGCGCTACAATTACGACCGTAGGATGGGAGCTCGCCAGGCCGTGGCGCCGGGAACTCCTCGCAGCGCCGACTCAGGAATTAATGCTCTTATGAAAATGCGGAACAGTACCAGTCGCTCGCGTTTCTCCAACTATCGCCGGCAAGTGCGCGAGACGGGACATGGCGAGGCAGTTGCGCACGGGAAGCACGGGAATCGCAGTCCGGTGGGCCGTTCGAATCGTTCGGCCTGGTTGTTGGTGCGGCGTTTTTTCTTTCTCGTGACGGGGCATCGCGCGGCGCTCGCGATTGCACTGGCCACGCTCACGATTTCTACGCTCTTGAAACTGATTCCGCCCGCGGCCACGAAGCTGGTGGTCGATTACGTCTTCCCGGGCAAGCCGTTGCCGTTGGCCGAGCACTGGAACTTGCCAACCACGGGCACGCCGCTTTTGGCGATATTGGCCGGCGGAGTATTCGTGGTGTCGCTGCTGTCGGTCATCGTGAGCACGTGGGGGCGGTATCTGGCGACGGTAACAGTCAAACGCCTGCAGATCAGCCTGCGCAAACGCGTCTTCGAACATGCCGTGCGGTTGCCGCTGCATCGCGTCTATACGTTGAAATCAGGGGGCGTGGCAAGCATTCTGCGCGAGGATGCCGGCGGTGTGGGCGAACTGGTATTCAGCATGATCTACAACCCCTGGCGGGCCGTGATTCAGTTGCTGGCCAGCCTGGCGGTGCTGGCCTGGGTGGACTGGCGGCTGCTATTGGGTTCGCTCGTGGTCATCCCGACGGTCTTCTTTACGCATCGCACTTGGATCGGCCGCATCCGACCGCAATTCCGCGAGATTCGCCGGCAACGCCAAGAGATCGACAGCCATGCCACCGAAGCCTTCGGCGGCATGCGCGTAGTGCGCGCTTTTGGCCGCGGCCGTAGCGAGGCCGGGCGCTTTACCCGCGGTGGCAATTTGATGGCACGGCACGAGCTGTTGGCCTGGTGGTGGTCGCGCGGCGTGGAAATGGTGTGGGCTGTGCTGATTCCGGCGGCGTCGGCACTGTTGCTGATCTATGGAGGGTCGCAGGTTCTCTCCGGCACGCTTTCGGTCGGCGACTTGATGATGTTCCTCGTTTATCTGGTCATGCTGCTCGAGCCGTTGGCAGTGCTGGCCGAAAGCGCCACGACGCTGCAAAACAATCTGGCCGGTCTGGATCGCGTCTTCGACCTGCTGGAAGAGCCGCGCGAGATGCCATCGCTGCCGGGGGCGATCGACGTCCACCGCGACACGGTGGCAGGCCACATACAACTGCGCGACGTCGGCTTTCAATATCCCGGCAGCAATCAGCACGTCTTGCGTGACGTCACTCTCGAGGCGAAGCCGGGACAAATGATCGCCCTGGTCGGTCCTAGTGGCGCCGGCAAGACGACGCTCTGTAATCTCGTGGCGCGGTTCTATGATCCCACGAGCGGATCTGTAACTCTCGACGGAGTCGACCTGCGCAAGATCAATGTCGACAGCTACCGCCGGCTGCTGGGCGTGGTGGAGCAAGATATTTTCTTATTCGACGGGACGATCGCGGCTAACATCGGCTATGCCGGTCGCGACGTAACGCCCGAGCAGATCGAAGCGGCGGCGCGTATCGCTAACGCCCACGACTTCATCAGCAGCTTGCCCGATGGTTACGATACCCTGATTGGGGAACGCGGCGTCAAGCTCAGCGGCGGCCAGCGGCAACGGCTGGCGATCGCCCGCGCCGTCCTGGCGGATCCCAAGATCTTCTTGCTGGACGAAGCCACGAGCAACCTCGACACCGAAAGCGAGCGGCTCATCCAACAGAGCTTGAGCACGCTATTGCGCGGGCGCACCAGCTTCGTGATCGCCCACCGCCTGAGCACGATCGTGCATGCCGACTTGATCGTCCTACTTGTGGACGGGCAAATCGTCGAGCGCGGCACGCATGCCGAGCTGATGGCCAGCAGTGGCCGTTATCGCACGATGGTCGAAATGCAGATGGGGCTTGCCCACAAGCCGCAGGTGCCGGCTGCAGGGCAGAGTGCGGCGAACTCGCCCGAGATCGATCCGGCCCTGGCGACGCCGACCTTCTGAGGGTTTCGTTCCCTCTTAAGATATTACGCGGCATTGGCACGGCTGGAGAGTGGCGACAGCCCACTGGCTGGCGCGTTCGCAATCGCGGCCTGCGTGTCATGCTCTTGGCACAGCTCGTTGATTGCCTCGCGGACGTCGCTTTGCGCCAGCGCGACGTGCATCTCGTTATGCAGTTGCAGCCAGAAATGCAGCTCGAAGTCCATCGACGTCGAGCCAAATTGCTTGAGTAACACGATGGGGTACGGACTGCGCAGGACCGAAGGCTGCGACAGGGCCGCCGCCAGCAACACGCCCTTGGCCTCTTTGACCGTCATCTTCAACGGCAACGTTACCACGACCGTCGTTTGCACCAGGCAGTCCGACAGGGTCAGGTTCGTGACCTTGTCGGACAGCAATTTGCTGTTGGGTACCACCAACTCGTGATTCGCGTCGGTTTTGATGCGCGTACTGCGCGGGCCGATGTGATCAACCGTGCCTTGTACGCTGTCGACCATGATGATGTCGCCGACGCGAATCGGCTGTTCGGCCAGCAGAATGATTCCACTCATGAAATTATTGGCGATATCCTGGCTGCCAAACCCAACCGCGATCGCCACGGCGCCGCCGAGAAAGGTAAAGGCCGACAAAGGGATATGCACGACCTGAAACGACAAAACGCCGAACAGCACCGCCAACGAATAAAAGGCCATCGAGCGGACCGCGTGTGAGGCCCCCTCGTTTAGGCCCAAACGTGGCAAGACGTGTCGCCCCAGCAAGCGGCTTAAAAGCCGCGCACAGGCCACGCTGAAAAACAAGCAACAAACGAGCGTCACGATCTTGCCCACCGTGATCGGCCGGTCGTTGACCATGACCACTTCGTAATACCAGGCCGCGGTGAAATGCTCGGCGGCAACCTGCAGCCATGAGACTTGCGGTGAATCGAGCCGGGCATCGAGTTCGCCAAGAAATCGCCGTGCCCAGCGCTCGTTAACCTTGAGCCGGACGAGGTGCGTTTCGCAGGTTTCGCGAACTTCTTGCCATCGTTCGCATTGAAAGTCACCCCACTTTTTCAGCTCGGCGTCCTCGTTGTCGCGCATGCGTTGCGAGACCTTTCCTTGCTCGAGCCGCGTGGTTTCGACCAGTTGTTGCAGCGAACGTTGTCGGTCGCGCAACTCGCTGACCAGGCCATTGAGGGTCTCGCGCCATTCGGCCACCTCGGCCGGTGTGGCCGTGCCGGTCTCGGCCGCGAATCGGCATTCCCAATAATACCGGAAACGCCGGGTGTCGCTGATTTCTTCATTCAGTAGCGACATTTCGATCTGTTGGGAGTCGCGGGCGGCGTGCCACGATTGGGCGGCCCAATCGATCGTCACTTGCGCCGACTTACGTTCGCGCAACTGCTTGACCGCGGCGGCCTCTTGTTGCTCAGTCTGTCGGCGCTGACCGCGGACCTCCTTCAACCTGGCGTTTAAGTCGGTTTCGGCGGCCGTCAGTTCTTTCAATCGATCCTGTAGATCTTGCTTGCCGAAACGCACGTCGCGGCCGACCAGTTCGATCTTTTCGGTAAGCAGGGTCTTGCGCAACGTTCCGATATCGTGCCTTAGCGTACGCACGTCGGCCTCGAGTTGTCTTACCGCAATCAGTTCCTTGGCTATCTGACTTTCTCGCTGCGCCAGCTTCAAATCGGTTGTCAGGCCCGCTTGTCGTTCCTTATGTTTATTATCATTGAGCGCCTGCTGAATGCGGCGGCGTTCGCGCTCGGCCTTGTCGTATTGGGCCTGTGTCGCTTCCTTCATTTGCGCGGCTGTCTTCAGATCAGCGCCGTTGACTTCTTCGTGGTCGTCCTCGGCGGCCAAATCGTCGCGCAATTCTTCCAATAACAGAAACGAATACGGCTTGGCTTTCGTAGGCCCGAACTTCCGCAGCGCTTCCAGGTCGTCATTGGCCCGTTGCTTTTCGAATAGCAGTTCTTGCCGTTGTTCGAGCCGGGATTGCTGTTCGCCGTAAACGCCGTCCAACGTTTCCAGGAACTCCAGCTCGTCCTCGATCGTGGAAACGTCAAGTGAGTCGGTGCCGGCCGTGGCGCCAGGATCGCGCTTGCCGAGCGCCGCGATCTGTGCGGCCAGTTCCTTGCGCTTGGCGAGCAACTCGTCGAGTCCCGTGCGGGCGGATGACTGCGCATCGGCAACGGGCTGTGCTTGCTCGGCGAACGCCGGTGATGCCGTGGCAAGTATCGCTGCCACGCGGATCGCATCTGCGATAAGCCGTGCGAATAACCAGCCGACGGGGCGGAAACGAGCAGAGGGTCGCATAGCGACTCCTTGGGCATGAGACGGCGGATTCGGCTCGCCGAGGCGAGTCATGCGGGGCAGGAAGCTTAGTCTTCGCCACGGTCCGCGCATAGACGATTCCCGACGCGTTCCGGTCCAGAACGCAAGTACAAAGCAAAAGAGCGTTTGCGCCGCTAGCTTATTGGGCCACGCGGTTAAGCTTCGCGCGTGATGCAGGACCATATTGGCGAGGGAGCGGGCACGAAATCGCAATTCTTCGATTCCCGCAAAATCCTGGTCCGCGGCATTGACGTATTCCGATATAGGAATACACTTCAAGCATGGCAAGAGCAGCAACCACGACCGACGTATTTAACGCGATCGCCGAGCCGCGGCGACGAAAAATCATTGATGTCCTGGCCGGCGGGCGGATTTATGCCGTCGGCGAATTGGTCGACGCACTGGGGATGCCGCAGCCCACGGTCTCGAAGCATTTGGGTGTGCTTCGCAAGGTGGGCATTGTTTCGGTGAGCAAGCAAGGGCAACAGCGCTTGTATCAACTCAATCCGAAGGAGCTCAAACCTGTGCATGACTGGGTAAAAACTTACGAGCAGTTTTGGACGCATCAGCTCAGTCGCATCAAGGCGCACGCCGAACGAAAGGCGCAGGCCCGGTCCTCGTCGTCGGCGCAAGTCCCTAAATCTCAACGCGATCCGGAGGATTAAACGTGCTCGATACAACCGCCGACGCCGTGCAGACTTTGGAAATCATCAGGCACGAGCAGATTGCCGCGCCGATCGACGTTGTCTTCGAGACGCTGCTTGAGCATTTGGGCCCACACATGGAAGTCGGCTCAGGCGCACCACTGGCAATGAAGCTCGAGCCCTGGCCTGGTGGTCGCTGGTTTCGCGATCTGGGTAACAATGCGGGACATTTTTGGGGGCATGTGCAAGTTATCAAGCCGCCGGTGCTACTCGAAATCTGCGGACCGCTATGCATGTCCTACCCGGCGATCAACCACGTGCAATATCGTCTGACCGCCGAAGGCAAGCTGACGCGATTGGCGATGAGCCATCGGGCGATTGGGGCCATCATCGCCGAGCATCGCGATGGGATGCCCGGCGGCTGGGCTCACGAGCTTTCGCAAATCCGCCGCGCGGCCGAAAGCCGTGTACAGCGCTAACCGTCCTTACGTCGGTTTTCAATCGACCTCGGACCAAACTGCTCTCGAAGAACAAGTCCTGTTGACGATGACGCAAATCCAATCAGATACGATCTTGGATTTCTATACGCAAACGGCTCCTTTTACAGCGCTCGATAGGCACGAATCGAGCTGCGCTGCCTTGCCGGTCGACGTGCCAAGCCTGACGCGGATCGTGCAGGGGTTGATGATTCACGAGTTCTTTACGTCAGCCTATGGAGTTACGATCCCTGACGCGCGGCGCGTTGAATCGCATTTACGCCCGGTTGCTCAGCTTCTGGATCGTATTCTCGAATTGGATGGCCGACCGCTCGACGTGCCGCGTGCTGCTGATTTCCGATTGCTGGGCGTTTGTCGGCACTTTTCTCTGCTGCTTGTTGCGCTGCTGCGTCACAAGGGAATTCCGGCCCGCGCTCGTTGTGGGTTTGGGACCTATTTCAATCCAGGCTATTACGAAGATCACTGGGTTTGCGAATACTGGCATCATGACCAGCAGCGATGGGTGCTCGTCGATGCGCAATTCGACCAGGCGTGGCGATCGACCCTGAAAATTACGCACGACGTCATGGATGTGCCGCGAGATCGATTTCTGATCGCTGCGGACGCCTGGCGATTGTGCCGGGCGGGCGTCGCGGATCCGGAAAAGTTCGGCATCTTTCGTGGCAACTTGCGCGGGCCGTGGTTCGTGGCGGGCAATCTGGTGCGTGACCTCGCGGCGCTAGTCAACCACGAGATGTTGCCTTGGGACGTGTGGGGTGCCATGCCCGGCCCTGCGGATCAAATGAGCGATGATGCCTTGGCATTCTTCGATCACCTGGCCGAGTTGACGCATGACCCGGATGTGCGACACTCCGAATTGATCGCGCTTTACGAAAGCGATTCACGCGTGCGCATCCAGGCAGTGGTTTTCAATGCCGTGCTGCAACGGCCCGAACACGTTTAAGAGAAAGCGATTCCCACTTCCGAATACCCGCTTCGATCACTCAACGACGAACAAGTTTTCCTGACGAGGAGCAACGCGATGCACGTACAGCCTTATCTTTTTCTCGATGGTCGCACCGAAGAGGCGCTCAAGTTTTATGAAAGCGCTCTGGGTGCCACGATCGAGCGGCTGCTGCGCTTTAAAGATAGCACCGAGCCGCCACAACCCGGCATGGTCCCGCCTGGCTGCGAGGATAAGATCATGCACGCTCAATTCAAGGTTGGGGATACACTGATCATGGCCTCGGACGGGCGATGCACCGGTGAACAGGTGATTCAGGGGGTGGCGCTGACGATCACCACGGACTCTGATACCGAGGCCGAAAAGGTCTTCTCGGCGCTGGGCGCCGGTGGTCAGGTGCAGATGCCGCTGACCAAGACCTTCTTTTCGTCGCGCTTCGGCATGTTGGCCGATCGCTTTGGCGTTTCGTGGATGGTCCTTGTGCGGCAATAGCATGTGGGTTGAAGTAGGGCGATGTGGCTGCTGTTGCGGCTATCCAAACATTGCGATGGCTTTCGACTCTTGGTGAGGAACAACGATGCTCGTCAAAATTGCGATCGGTTTCGTAGCGGTAATCGTGTTGTTCGTGATCGTTGTCGCTTTGCAGTCGTCAACGTTCCGCGTCGCACGTTCGACGAAAATCGCTGCCGCGCCGGCGGCCGTATTTCCGCAGGTCAACGATCTGCACAATTGGGAAGCGTGGAACCCGTGGGGCAAGATCGATCCGGCGATGAAGCTGACGTACGAAGGGCCCGAATCGGGCGTTGGCGCGGCCTATCACTGGGATGGCAACAGCCAGGTGGGTGCCGGCAGCGCTACGATCACCGACAGCCGGTCGGACGACCTGGTGCAGTTGCGGCTCGATTTTCTCAAGCCCTTCAAGAACACTTGCGTGGCCGAATTCGATTTCCAACCAGACGGAGACGCAACGACCGTCACTTGGACGATGGACGGAAAGAAGAACTTCATCGGCAAAGCGATGGGCTTGTTCATCAGCATGGACTCGATGGTCGGCGATCAATTCGAACGAGGGTTGGCCGATTTGAAGGCGGTCGTCGAAGCGACTCCGCAAGGCTAAGCTGCAGGGGCGGCGCGGTCAGCGGTTCTTTGCCGCACCTGATTTCGCTCATTTCGATCAACAAACCCTCGACTGATTCTGGGGAGCAACCATCATGTCATCTTCTGCAACCGGAGCCGCGGTGCCTGCTTCGCGAAAACTGTATTGGGCCGGCTGGGTCCTGACGATCCTGCCTTCACTCCTGTTCCTGATGACCGGCGCCATGTCAGTGACGCGGCAACCACAGGCAATCGAAGGGCTCGAAACCTACGGCTATCCCGCCAACGTTGGAGTGCCAATCGGGATTACCGAACTCGCCTGCGTGGCGCTGTACTTGTTTCCGCGCACAGCCGTATTGGGGGCGATTCTGTTGACCGGCTACCTCGGAGGGGCAACCGCCACGCACGTCCGCGTCGGCGAGCCGTTCTTCGCGGCGATCATCGTCGGCGTATTGGTTTGGCTGGGCCTGCTGTTGCGTGATGCACGGCTACGTGAACTGGTTCCGCTGCGCAAGTAGAGCAGTCCACAACGACAAATTTCCACCGAACAATTGCTTACTCGCCTCCCAACTAGAGCTGCCACATCACGCAGGTTCCTGACATGAGCACAATACGGGTCCTGGTCGGCACGCGCAAGGGCGCCTTCATCCTGACTGCCGACGGCAAACGCGAACGATGGGACGTCAGCGGACCGCATTTCGCCGGCTGGGAGCTGTACCACGTCAAAGGTTCGCCCGTCGATCCGAACCGGCTCTACGCATCGCAATCGAGCGGTTGGTTCGGCCAAACGATGCAACGCTCGGACGACGGTGGCAAGACATGGAGCCCGGTCGGCAATAAGTTCGTCTACGAGGGCGTTGCCGGCACGCACATGTGGTACGACGGTACGCAGCACCCTTGGGAATTCGCCCGGGTGTGGCACTTGGAGCCTTCGCTAACCGATCCCGACACGGTTTATGCTGGTGTCGAAGACGCGGCACTGTTTCGTACCTCCGACGGCGGGCTATCATGGCATGAGTTGCCCGCCTTGCGCTGCCACGAATCAGGCCCCTCCTGGCAGCCGGGCGCAGGGGGCATGTGCCTGCACACGATCATCCTCGATCCAACCGACCCACAACGCATCTACGTCGCCATTTCGGCTGCCGGCGCGTTTCGGACCGACGACGGTGGGCAGAGTTGGAAGCCGATCAATCGCGGCTTGCATTCGCAATACATTCCCAATCCCACGGCCGAAGTCGGCCATTGCGTTCATCGCATGGCGATGCATCCCGCGCGGCCGGGCGTGCTGTTTATGCAAAAGCATTGGGACGTGATGCGCAGCGACGATGCCGGCGATAATTGGCGCGAGGTCAGCGGCAACCTGCCGACCGATTTTGGGTTTCCGATCGACGTGCATGCCCACGAGCCGGAGACGATCTACGTCGTTCCGATCAAGAGCGATGCCGAGCATTTTCCACTCGACGGTAAGCTGCAGGTTTACCGCAGCCGCAGCGGCGGCAACGAGTGGGAAGCCCTGACGAACGGCTTACCGCAAAGCAATTGTTATGTGAACGTGCTGCGCAACGCCATGTCGATCGATTCGCTCGATCCTTGCGGTGTTTATTTCGGCACAACCGGCGGCCAGGTTTATGCGTCGGCCAATGCCGGCGATAGTTGGGCGCCGATCGTGCATGACTTGCCGCCCGTGCTCTCGGTCGAGGTTCAGACGCTACCATGATCCGCGTACAACTTCCCACACCGCTGCGCATCCTGGCGCAGACGGGGGCCGAGGTACAGGTAGAGGTCACTGGTGATGTGACGCAGCTCGCCGTGCTCGATGCGCTCGAAGCCCGGTATCCCAACCTGCGCGGGACGATTCGCGATCAGGTGACGGGAAGGCGGCGCGCGTTCGTGAGATTCTTCGCCTGTGATCAGGACCTCTCGCTCGAATCGCCTGAAGCGATGCTGCCCGCAGCAGTGGCCAGCGGCGCAGAGCCCTTCGTGATCATCGGCGCCTTGGCCGGCGGTTAGCCGCCACGCCAAGCACACAGCATTTCAGACCGTTTATTGCACCTGCTGACGATTCAACGCCGGGTAATAGTGCATGTAGTTGGCGCGGGTGGCGATATGCCCCGTCGGGCGCAACTTCGAGTTTTTGTCACCGCCCGATTGCGATCGGCTTCGAGTAATCTGTTGTTGCTGCTGTTGAACTTCGCGCAGCGCGGCCGTCGACTGCTTGTTGAACTTCCGCTGCTCCAGTTGTGGTTTCACCAGCAACTGGTAGTTCATGAAGACGCCCGTCGTCGTATCGCTATTGTTGTTCATTAAGTTCATGTACGGGCTGACAGATGGGGGCGGCGTGTAGTCGTCGTACGGGCGACGCGTTTGCGCACTGGCGCTTTCGGTGAGCCCTAGCAGTGCAATCGCCAAGGTTCCGGCCCCGATGGTCAAGAAGTGTCGCATGATCATTGATCCTCGCTGACGTACAGGAAAGCGTTGCTGCGAGTGCTAGCAAGCCTCCCGGAATGAGCGAATTCGACTGCTCCTACCATTCGGCAATTTTGCCCGGCAAACATTGCGGAATCCGCAAAGTTTGCCGAGTTTCGCCATGTTCAAGGCCGCAATAAATAGGGGCAGCATGCAACGAATTCGTTGCCAGCATCCACTCCGTTGGTCTGAGTTATTGCGGCCGAGCTTGACCGAAGTGGGACGTCTTCCTATTTTCCGCCACGGGCTTGGTCTCGAATGCCAGATCGTTGCGCCGAAATCGGTTATCGAGTCGGAGAAGTCCACGGCCATGGAACCCCTGATCGCCGACCCGCATGCTTGCGATTTGTGCGGTGAAAGTCTTTTCGAGCCGATTGCTTATCGTGATCGGCGCGGCGGATTGCTCGAAACGGTCGTTTGTGCGCGTTGTGGATTGGTGCAACACGCGCACGTCCCGAGTGAAGCAGAACTGGCCGATTTTTATGCGCGCGACTATCGCCGTGCGTATCACGGCGAAATCAGCCCCTCACCGCGGCGCGTGATGCGCGCCTGGCGCAAGGGCGAATTACTACTCGGCAGGTTGTCGCGCCATCTAGGCCGTGGGGACCGACTGCTGGAGATCGGTTCCGGCATCGGTTGCACCGTGCAGGTGTTCGAGCTGGCCGGCTACGACGCACAAGGGGTCGAGCCCAACCACGGGTTTTGCGAATACGGCGTGCGGAAGCTGCACGCGCGCGTGCGCAAGGGGTTCTTATTTGACGTTGCGCCTGAGGCGCAGTTCGACGTTGTGCTGCTGGTACACGTGATCGAGCATCTCGGTTCGCCGCGGCGAGCCCTGGAGCACATTTATCAACTTTTGCGGCCGGGCGGGCAGCTGTACCTCGAATGTCCGAACTTCGCCGCGCCGTTCGCCAAGGTCGAGCGGTTGTTGCACTTTGGGCATATCTACAACTTCACCTCGACCACACTTGAAACTTTGGCGCGGCGCGCTGGCTTCGAGTTGGTCACGCAATTCGCAACGCCCGAAGATCCGAACCTGCGATTCTTGCTGCGAAAGGCGGGCGACCTCAGCCGCACGATTCCGTCCGATGCCTATTCTCAGACAATGGCGGTCCTGCAGCGGGGAAGTGTGGCCCGATATCATATTCGCGCAAGCTATCTGCAGATGAGACTGAGCATGCTGCGCCGCTATGCGGAAGAATTTCTCTTCGCGCGCTCGTTTGTGCGGCGCCGCATCGAACTGTGTGCGAAAAAAGCGCAACACCGGATGCTCTCTTCTTGCTCCGACACCGCGGCCCATCCGGTCGCGGCCTAGTATGGCGTTGTCAGACCGTCCTGGCTAAGACGCGATGGCTCGTTGTAACGGCCGAGAAATTTCCGAGATTTTCTTGTCGCTCTGTCCGGCTGTGAATCCGATATCGCGCACGTGCCGGGTGTATCAATCGATCTGGCGCCTGGCTAGAATTCCGGCTGTGCATTGATAGCGGGCGTCGGGTAGGCGCCTCGCGCTATTGCCGTTCGGGAGGTTACTTCTCATGGTTCTCGGTTCGCCAGCGCTTACCTTCGCGCATGTCGCCATCAGCCTGATTGGGATAGCCTCGGGCTTCGTCGTCGTGTGGGGTTTGTTGAACTCACAACGTCTTGATCGTTGGACCGCGGTATTTTTGATCAGTACCGTGGCCACGAGCGTCACCGGCTTTATCTTCTTCCCATTCAACGGCATCACACCGGGCATCGTGATCGGCGCCATTTCGCTCGCCGTGCTGGCTGTCGCGATCGTGGCCCGCTATCCGCGGCGCATGATCGGGGCGTGGCGGCCGATTTATGTGGTCAGCGCGATAATTTCGCTGTACCTGAATTTCTTCGTGCTGATCGTCCAGTCGTTCATGAAAGTGCCGGTTCTGCATGATCTGGCCCCCACACAGTCTGAGCCCCCGTTCGCGATCGCGCAGGGCGCGGCGTTGATCGTGTTTGTCGCGCTGACCGTGGCGTCAGTGCTGAAGTTTCGCGATCAGACGGTGGCTGCCAACTAAGTAAAGCTGCGGGCAGCGCGAGGGCGATGCAGCGGTGCGTCTGCGGAAACCGCTACGCATTTTGTCCTAGCGGATTCGGCCCGTACTTGTTCGTGCCCGGCTCACTGGCGCGGGTCAAAAAGATCAGCATGATTATCCAACCGACAATCGGCACAATGGAAATCAGTAACCACCAGCCGCTTTTGCCGATGTCGTGCAATCGGCGGATTCTCACCATGACCGTAGGAACGATTGCGGCGAGCGCGTACAAGTTCACAATCATGCTCGAGCCATTGGCCATTCGTCCGGCGATCATCAGCAGAATTATCACGATGTAATGAAACAGGAGGAACGTCCAATACTCCATGCGGCGCGCGCGGCCGCTGGGATCGGCGAATTTTTTCCAGACGACCAGGTACCATTGAAAGCCGAAGCCTTCGGGCTGATTGCCGGGCGCTGGGGCCGACCCTTGGGCCGGCGCAGCCATTGCCCCGACGTGACGCGGCTCCTCGGACATGACCGACAAGTCCGCCGGCTGCGGAAACAGTCCATTGATCCTGCGGGCGGGAATCCAGTCCTGCATTCCCTGCTTCCAGACCCAATCGTCCGGAGTTATCGTTCCGCTCTCGGCAAACTGCCGTAGCTGAGCTGCCGACACAGGTCCCACGCGATTTCCGCCCTGGGAATAAAACCATTCGTCGGCCATGCCAGATGCCCCGTGAAGCGTTGAGAACAAAGACTTGTCGTATCGGACATCGCCCGCGATTAAATCACGGTAATGATGTCGACAGACGTACGAAAAGCTTAGTCTCGGCAAGAAACAAAAAAAAGCCTTTCCACGACAGTTGTCATGGAAAGGCTTCTTTCTTGCGCGGGCAAGCCGGTACCAATGAGGTGAAAGGTACGGCTATTTCTTTTTGCGCTGCCAAGTCCAGCCGGCGATGCAAACACCTAGCATTCCCCAGGTGGCGACGCTGGCCGGCTCGGGGGCAATGGTTAGCTGGGGATCGGCCGTGAGTCCGGAGTAAGCGACGTTGTCGAACTCGAACGCCAACTGGCTACTTTGTATCTTGACTTCATCGAAGGGGACGTCCGAATTGAAGTTTACGTACACCGTCCCGTTTTGCTGTTGATTGCCATAGTACTGACTAGCGATGATTTGCGTACCGGTGAATGAGGTCACTACTTGGCCGTCGTTGAGAAACGTCAGAGTGTTGTAGTCATCCACCGAGCCCCACAACATGCCGAAATACGATTGCGAACCCGACGAGAACGTCAGGACGATCGAAGCACCTGTCGGAACCCCGTCATTGCTGCCACTCGTTAAATATTGCGTCGAGTCCGGGCCAGTGTATGTGCTATTCGGATCCGCGCCAAAGTGCAAGTTATTGTCGCCGGAGAGATAGGGAGCCGCGTAGCTTGTGGTCGTTCCGGTAGCAGTGTCGGCGTTGGGTGTAAATGTTGCCGTGATGTATCCGTTACCAGCCGTGTTCTCAGCAACGCCCACATTCTGATTGTCAATAGACAAGCTATCGAAATTCACATAGCTGGCTCCAGCGGCTGCATGTCCGCCCACACCGGAATCAAGAAGCACGACACCCGCCCGAGTCATTTGACCACTGCAAATCAGCGCCGCGAATCCCGCAGCCAGGCAAATCAACTTTCGGTTCATCGTTTCCTGCCTCGTAAATAGGGTGCCGAACGAGGGACGAGACCCCGTCTTTCAAAATTCCCTTTTCACCCTTCTATATGCCGCCGGCTGCCGGATACTGACGGCCGACAAACCAGGCTGCGCAAAACGCTAAAAAGCAATTCGCAAAGCGGAAACCGCCGGGCAGAAAAAGGTGTCAGACACCTTTTTCGTGCAGCGCGCAAAAAAAGGCCCTGCCATAACGTCTGTTATGGCAGGGCCTTGCGAGTGCCCCCTCCCGGACTCGAACCGGGAACCCTCTGATTAAGAGTCAGATGCTCTGACCAATTGAGCTAAGGAGGCGTCTATTTGGGAGTCATTGGTTTTCAATGACTTGTGTCTTTACGTCTTCGTTCGATTCGACTTCTTTCCAGCGTTTTATCCGCACCCTTTCGATGATGACTCAGCTGGAACAGGATTTTGGGCAATTTGGGTCATTTGACAATGCCGCCATGCGAAATTCTTTAACCGATTGCATTTGGCATCGTACTGCGAAATTGCGGGAATACAAGTCCGCCCAGTCCAGTTGCGGCCCGCCCGACGGTCGCTGGACTCAATTGATCAATGACTTGGGTTTGGCCGGCGACGCGACTTACGCCGACCGCACTTAGGCGCTCCTCAGATGGTTGCGTCAAACGGAGCGAGGCGCCGATCCTGGCCCCTTTGTTCGCAGTATTGCAATTTGCCGATGCGTTCCGCAGCTACACGGATCGTGAAGCCCCGGCGGGCTGGCGGTCGACTTGCCGAGATCGGGCTCGCTCGATTGCTTGATTCGTTAGCGACATGGCGTCGGGGCGCGGCCGGTGAGGCAAAAAGTTGCGCAACCGCATATTGCCGTGTACCAGCTTGTTGAACACCAGGTGGAAGTACAACAGCACCTCGCGCCAGCGCAAGGTCCAGGTTTGGAGGAAACGGCCCTGCAACATGCGTCTCATCGGCAGCATGTCGTACTCGTAAAAATTGAACAGCGAGTTCAGCCGCTCGATGTACCGTTTGTCGCGCTTTCGCGACCGGTAACGAACTCGCTTGCTAATGGCCAGATGCGAAAACAGGTCCATTTTCAGGCACTGCCGCATAATCAACGTCGACGTGTGGATCTGGATCGGATTCGCGTCGTCGTCGTAATGATCCAGTTCTTCGAGAGTGCCGCGGTACAGGTCGACGCGAAAAATCGTCTTCACATCCCCGGCCGTGAGCACATACGTAATGGGCTTGTTACGAAACGACCGCTTCACGAAAAACGGCAGCGCCTTGCGAAACTTGTCGAAGTATTTCTGCATGTCGGCCAGAGTGACCTTTGACCGGGCCTCCTTGGCATAGAATTTCTCCAGTTTCTCGCGGTTTCGCTCTAGATATTCCTGCAAGCGCTGTTCGCGGTTGGTGAAATAGTCTCCATCCGACACGCAGAACCCGTCCTCCGTCGACCAACTATCGCCCGACACCATAACCTGCACGCTGGGATTCTCGATCCCGTGCTCTTCGAAATAGTCGCGGACCATGGTCGGCGTCTGCACCAGATCGTTGAAGCGATACGTCTCGCGGTGCAAGTAGCATTGATTACTGGCGAACGGAACGGCGTAGGTGGCTCCGGACGACAAGGCGAAATCGGCGAAATTCTCGACATAGGCCGAGATATCGTCGACGGCTTCCTGCGGCGCGTCGATCAGTTCGTAACACAATCGCGAATTGGCCGAACTGTGGCTGCGGAGCACGAAATCGAAGTTCTTATGCCGGTCCACGATCTGCTTGAGCGGACCACCCATGAATTTTGCGTCGTTGGCGTTGAGAATCTTGATTCCCTCGCACTCAATCACCAGCGCGCTATCGAGAAAAACACCGAATTGATACGAAGTAATACGAAAGTCAGGCGCTAAATCGACCGCTTCGCCATGGCGCAGCTCGACAATATTGGTAAAGCCCATGTGCTCGAGGTCGTTGCGAATGCGGCGGAAGTTGCCCTTGGGCACGTAGATCCGTGTCCCCTTGTCGAACTTCCGCAGCGATGGCCCCTGGAAGTGATCCCAGTGGATGTGCGTGACGTAAATGAAATCCGGCTTGAGCGAGCGAACGAGTTCACTCGGAACGGGAGGGTAATTCCACCACGAGCGCCAGTAGCAGCTCCCGAGAATCCACGGATCGGTGACCAGAGTTCGGCCATTCGACGTAACTTGGAGCCCAGCGTGCGATAGCACTTGAAACTTCATGGTGCGTACTCCGTAGACTCCGAGCAGACATGGGGACGGACGTGGTGACAGTCTTACTCGATTTTAGGTCGCGCCTGCGCTCGCAGCAAGCGCGCCAGGTTGTCTCACATTTCGCTCACGGTGAGATTTCACCCAGCCTGCAAGGCCTCGGACCGCGCGATCAGTTTAGCCTGAGTATTCGCTCGGCCTATTGACTGTCGACGTGGTTAAAATGCAGCCTCGCGCCAGGAATTTGATCGACGCCGGCGACAGGTCCGTGCCTGGTCTCGTGGTGGACTTCCGCGAGTCCGAATCAATTCAGTTCGCTGGCCTCTTCCCAATGCGGATAAAGCGATTCCAGGGCCGTTCGCTGCTCGGTGATTTCCGCCTGAATTTGTCGCACACGCTGCCCATCGCGCAAGGCCTCGGGCGTGGCCAACTCGGCATGCAACGCCTCGACGCGCGATTCACGCTGAAAGATTTCCGCCTCTAGATCGGCCACCTTGCGATAGGGAAATTTGCGTTTCGGTCGTGCCGCTTTTTCGGCGCGGCCTGGACGCTTGACCGCAGCTTTCGCTTTCTCGTCAGCCGCTCGGCCATTATCGTCGCCGGCCAATCCTTGCGCGACCAGATGCAGATAGGCGTCGTAATTTCCTTCGATCACACGAAATTTTCCCGGTTCGACCACCAGCAGGTGATCGACAACACGATTGAGAAAGTATCGATCGTGGCTGACCAAGAGCACGGTGCCGTCGAACTCGGTCAGCGAACGCTCGAGCGAGTCGCGCGCCCACAGGTCCAGATGGTTCGTCGGCTCGTCCAGCACCAGGAAGTTCGCATCGTCGGCCGCCAGTTGCGCTAGCGCAGCCCGGCTACGTTCACCGCCGCTCAGGCTGCCGACTTTTTGAAACACGGCGTCTCCTGTGAGTCCGAATCGCGCCAGCAGGCTACGCCTTTGCGGCTCGTTGAACTGTTTGCGCACAGGCCGGATCGCGTCGACTACTTGTTCCTCCGAATCCAGGCTGCGCAGCAACTGATCGTGATATCCAATGCGCACTTTCGCGCCGATGATGGCGCGCCCGTCGTCTAGTTTCTCTTCCCCTACCAGACAGCGCAAAAGGGTCGTCTTGCCCGAGCCGTTTGGGCCAAGAATTCCCCAACGCTCGCCGCGCTGAATATCGAAGGACAGGTCTGTGAATAGCGGCCGGTCGTAGGCCTTGGCCAGGCGCTCGACGCGCAGCACGACGTCACCCGTGCGGTCGGCCGGCGTAAAACCCATCGGCGGCGCCTGAATTTCGCGTGGAGCGTCGACCCGTTCGATCCGCGCCAGCTTTTTGCGCCGGTCTTCGGCCTGGGCGTGATTCTGCCCATAGTGGTTGCGGCGAATGAAGTCCTCGGTCTTGGCGATCTGCTCTTGTTGCTTTTCGTAAGTGCGCGCTTGCACCTCCAGACGCTGGGCCTTTTGCCGCCAATACGCCGAAAAATTGCCGGTATAGCAGTCGACTGTGCCGCGAAATAACTCGACGGTGCGATTTGTGACCTTGTCCAGAAAATAGCGGTCGTGGCTGACAATGATCATGGCCTGCTGGCTGTCGGCCAGAAAGCGCTCGAGCCACTGCGTGGCCTCGATGTCGAGATGGTTCGACGGTTCGTCGAGCAACATCACGTCAGGCTCGGCCAATAGCAGCCGCGCCAGAAGCAAGCGGTTATGCTGACCGCCACTGAGCTGCTCGATGGGCTGCTGGAAGTTCTCGCGCGAAAATCCCAGTCCTTCCAGCACGCGCTCGATGCGGTGGTCGATGTTGTAGGCGTCGCGGTGCGAGAGCTCGTGTTGCAGCCGTTCGTAGCGCTCGGCCAGCCGCTTGTGGTCGGCCGGATCCTCGGCCGCGGCCAGTTCGTGTGCCGTCCGCTCGGCCTCCTCCGACAGTTCCGTCAAACTCGCCAGAGCGGCGGCGGCCTCTTGCCACAGCGTACGGCCGGGCACGATCGTCGGTTGCTGCTCGAGATAATCGAGCCGCGCCGAGGAGTGTAACTCCACGCTGCCGCCGTCGGCCGACTGACGACCGGCCAGGATCGACAATAACGTCGTCTTGCCGGCACCGTTGGGACCCACGAGACCAATCTTTTCGCCGGGGCGCACCTCGAACGTCACCCCGTCCAGAACCGGATCGGGGCCAAAGTGCTTGGTGATATCGACGACGTTGAGCAGGATCATGGCAGTTGGCGGAGGCTGGAACGCGCGCTGTGCGGCAAAGTCGCTTTCGCCGAGACGATGGGGCGTTGGACCCGACCGGCAGCGGTGGCCGTGCTCGGCGGGCGCGGGACATGCTTCGCCGCCAATATAACAAATCAAGGTCCGAATTGGGGGGCGATCGGGCTTTCGAGGCTCAGCGCATCTATTGATGCCTTCCGCATTTAAATCGCGGCATTACCAGCTCCGGCGCCCTTTGTACGGCGGCTTCATCGCAGCTAAACTGCAGGAGTGCGGCCATCCCCACCTGCATCACGGACGCCGCTGGCGGAGCGGAAGCGCCGATGCCCACCGGCCGCAAGAAGGGCGCCACATGCCCCGTTAGTTCGAGACCAGCCATGAAGAAACTCACGTCCGGCGGCGGCTGGCAGGCCATTCGGTACACCTTTTCCAAGGCGCGTCAGGCCGGCGGCATCTGGAAGCTGTGGAAGGCCATGCGCTCGCGCAACGCCTGCAAGACATGCGCGCTGGGCATGGGGGGGCAGGCCGGCGGCATGGTGAACGAGGCTGGCCACTTTCCCGAGGTCTGCAAGAAATCGTTGCAGGCGATGGTCTCGGACATGCAAGGAGGCATTTCGCCCGATTTTTTTGCCACGTATTCCGTTGCGCAGATGCAACGCTTCTCGCCGCGCGAGCTGGAACATTGCGGACGCCTGACGCAGCCTGTCATGCATATCCGCGGCGAAAACTATTATCAATCGATTAGCTGGGATGAAGCTCTTTCGCGCATCGCTGACAAGCTGCGCGATGCGGCGCCCGACGAAACGTTCTGGTACACCAGCGGGCGAAGTTCGAACGAGGCCGGCTTCCTGGTGCAGCTTTTCGCCCGATTGTACGGCACCAATAACGTCAACAACTGTAGTTACTACTGCCATCAGGCAAGCGGCGTAGGGCTGGCCAACACACTGGGAACCGGCACTGCGACCGTTCAGCTCGAAGACCTTGAGCATACGGACCTGGTATTCGTCATCGGCGGCAATCCGGCCAGCAATCATCCGCGCTTGATGACCACGCTGATGCACGTCCGTCGCCGTGGCGGCGAAGTGGTCGTGATCAACCCGGTGCGCGAGACCGGTATGGTGAACTTCCGCGTGCCGAGTGATCCGCGCAGCATGCTCTTCGGCAGTGAAATCGCCAGCCTGTACGTGCAGCCCGATATCGGTGGCGACCTGGCTCTACTGACCGGGATCGCCAAGCGAATTGTCGAAATGGGGGCGACCGACGAAACATTCCTGCGCGAGAGCTGCTTAGGTTGGCCCGAGCTGGAGTCGCGCCTCGGTTCGCTCCACTGGAGCGAAATCTGTCAGCGCAGCGGAGTGACAAAGGCCGATATCGACAAAATCGCCGAGCGCTATGCCCGAGCCAAGAATGTCGTCTTCGCCTGGACGATGGGGATCACCCATCATTTGCACGGCGTGCAAAATGTCGAAGCGATCACGAATCTGGCCCTGCTGCGCGGAATGGTCGGACGTCCTCATGCGGGTTTACTTCCCATCCGCGGCCATTCCAATGTGCAGGGCATCGGTTCCGTCGGTGTTTCGCCGAAGCTGAAAGACGCGGTTTTCGACCGGTTGCAGAACTACTTCGGCGTGCAATTGCCGACCACGCCAGGCCTCGACACGATGGCGTGCGTCGAGGCGGCCGAAGCGGGCCGCTTGCGATTTGGATTTTGCCTGGGAGGCAACCTCTACGGCTCGAACCCCGATGCGACCTACGCCGCCCGTGCGCTGGGCAACCTGGAAATGATCGTCTATCTGAACACCACGTTGAACACGGGTCATGCTCACGGCCTGGCAGGCGAGACAATTATCCTGCCGGTGCTGGCGCGCGACGAAGAGCCGCAGGTAACGACCCAGGAATCGATGTTCAACTATGTCCGCCTGAGCGATGGCGGACCGGCGCGACACGTCGGGCCGCGCAGCGAAGTGGCCGCGATCGCGGACCTGGCCGGCCGCGTTCTAGAGCATAACCGTCCCATCGACTGGCAAGGGATGCAAAGCACCCACCGCATTCGCGAAGCGATCGCCGCGATTGTCCCCGGCTTTGAACAGATCGCCACGATCGATCAGACCAAAAAAGAATTTCAGATCCCGGGCCGCGTCTTTCATGCCGCCAGATTTAACACGGCTGACGGCAAGGCGCGATTAAAAACGCACGAGCTCCCCGAGTCGTCGCTGGTCAATGGCCAACTTCGTTTGATGACGGTGCGCAGCGAAGGGCAATTCAATACCGTTGTGTACGAGGACTATGACCTGTATCGCAATCAGGATCGGCGCGATGTGATCCTGATGCACCCGCAAGACATCGCGCGACTTGGGCTGCGCGTCGAAGAGCGCGTGACGATCTCGAGCGAGGTCGGCCAGTTGCCAAACATCCTGGTCCGTTCATATCCCGAGATTAAGGCCGGCAATGTGCTCATGTACTATCCGGAGGCGAATGTGCTGGTGCCCCGGCATGTGGACCCGGCCTCGAAGACCCCCGCTTTCAAATCAATCCTGGTCCATGTCGAGTCGCAAGCGCGCGTTCCGGCCGGGGCCGGGGTGTAAAGGCAATACCGCTCGATGGATTCCGAAGCACAGTTTCTGTTCGTCACGTGTCAGGTCGGCGCCGAGCCGGCCGTGAAAGCCGAGTTCGCCCGTCGCTGGCCTGACTTTCGTTTCGCCTATTCGCGCCCCGGCTTTCTGACGTTTAAGCTACCGCCGCCGTACCGTGTACCGGATGACTTCGATCCACAGTCGGTTTTCGCCCGCACCAGCGGCATGTCGCTCGGCAAGGTTACTGGCGACAACGAAGACGACTTGGCAAACGCCGCCTGGAAGCTGGCCGAGGGGCAATCGTTCTCACGGTTGCACGTCTGGCAGCGCGATCTGCGGGCGCCAGGCGATCATGATTACGAGCCCGGACCCAGCGAAGCAGGCGACGCGGTCCGCGTCGCGCTCGTGCGCAATGCGCCAGCGTCATGCGCCGAAATGACCACGGCGCCCCCCCTCGCACAGCCTGGCGAGTTGGTACTCGATTGCGTACTAGTTGACCCGGGGCAATGGTGGATCGGCTATCATCGCGCCCGCACGGGGCCTTCGTGCCGCGCGGGAGGTTTTTACGAAGTCGCGCCGCCGGCCGATATGGTGTCGCGCGCGTACTTGAAAATGGCCGAGGCGCTTGAGTGGTCTCAGTTGCCCGTCACTGCTGGGCAGCACGCCGTCGAGCTAGGCTGCGCGCCCGGAGGCAGTTGTCAGGTATTACTGGCACGCGGGCTGCAAGTCGTTGGCATCGATCCGGCGGTAATGCATGCGACGCTGCTGGCGCATCCCGGCTTCACGCACGTGCGGAAGCGCGCGTCCGATGTGCGACGGCGCGAATTTCGCAAAACGCGCTTGTTGGCGGCAGACATGAACGTGACGCCGGAAACCACGCTCGAAGCCGTCCAAGAGATCGTCACGCACGAGGACGTCCACATCGAGGGGCTGCTACTGACACTCAAGTTGCACGATTGGCAACTGGCCGACGTCGTGCCGGAGTATTTGGAGCAAGTTCGCTCGTGGGGCTATCCGCAGGTCATGGCCCGACAACTGCAGTACGGCCGACAGGAAATCTGTGTCGCGGCTCAGCGCCCCGCTCGACGCCGTACGCGTGGCGGCGCTCGCGGTGGTCGTCGCGCCGCCCGGTCCGGCCGTCGTGGACCGCGCGGCGAGTAGCACGATCATCACGACGCGCCTGTAACGTGGCGCAACTTCACTGTCATCTATCGTGGGTGCGAACCGCTACCGCCCGGCGGGATCTGCCGTTTCGGTCGCCTGTTTACGGGCGCCGCCGCCGCGATGAGTGTTGTCGTCACGGTCTCCGCGTTGACGGCGTCCGCCGCCACCACCCAATCCGCCCGGACGACGGCCACCGCTAGCTTTGACGAACTTCAGCGCCTCGTCGGCGTCGACGAAGCCGTCATGATTCGCATCGAGCAGGCCGAACATCAATTGGAAACGCTCGGGCACTTCATCCTTGGTCAACTTGCCGTCGCCATTGCCATCCAATTGGCTGACCAGTTCCTTCGCCCGGTCCTCGACTGTGGCGGCAGGATCGAGCTTCGGAATCGTACCGTCGGCCAGCAGCTTCTCGCGGTCGAGCGGAATTGCCACGTCGAAGAAGCCAATCATCATCTCCTCGAACGTCTGATCGCCCCAGCTCACGCGGGCCGACGGGTCGGGATTCGCCAAGTTATTGTCCGAGTTGTCCCAATGCGCAACGCAATGCACGCGAGCGCCGGGGGGCAGGACCTTGGCCTCGGTCAATTCGTAGTTGGTTTGCCAGTTAAAATCATATCGCGGGATGTCGAGCAACATTTCCCGCTTGCCATCGGGGTAGATCGCCTCGTACGAGAACGCCTTTCCACGGACGTGCATGTGAGGCGAATAAGAGAGGATCGTCAGATCGTGCTTATAGGCGGACATTGTCCCTTCGCGCGAGTAGTCCTCGGCATGCGGCGGGATGTTGATGCCGCGATTGCCTGTCGACACCGTTTGCACCATGTGCGTCAGTTCGTCGGGCTTGGCGAAAATGAAGCCGATCTTCGAGAGGTCCGCTTGCTCCTTGCCGACCGGCGTGTAGTGCATCTGAAATACCAGCTTCGAACCAGCCGGCACGTGCTTGGCCATGCCATCCGGAAACGGCGCGGCGCGGAAGCCAGGGACGTATGCTGCCAAAAAGCCGAGACCATTTTCGTCAATGCTGCCGCGATCGCGTCCTGGCGCTTGCACAAAGCACAACACGTGATGCACAACTGGAGCGCTACCGGGGATGATCTGGCTGGCCTTCACCCATTTATCTTCAGTGAAACCAGGATCGACGGTGAAGTATTGATATTCGACAACGCCGTCGGCCGGCACCGTGTACGGCTCGGCCTGCACGTCGACGATCAGGTCCGGTTCGCGTGGCAGCGTCCATCCCTGGGCGAATTCGCGAGGCGCAGGCAGGTCGGCGGGATTCCCTTCGGGCGCGCCGGCGGCAACCCATTGAAAAATCGTTTCCTTGTCCGCGTCGGACAGACTGATGTCATTGCGGAAGTGACCATATTTTGGATCGGCGTGCCACGGCGGCATACGACGCTCGCGCACGACTTCGGCGATCATGTCGGCCCAGCCGGCCACCTCGCTGTAGTCGGTCATGGCGAAGGGGCCGATCTCGCCCGGCCGATGGCAGCTTACGCAATGATCCTGAAAGATCCGTGCAACCTGATTGGAATACGTGATGGCGGATTTTGGATCAGCCTCGCGTGTGCGGCCGATCAGGCAGCCCACCGTGTCGACATGCGCCGTCTCGATCGTCATATCCGCCAGCACGGCATCGAGTGCCGACACGACATAATCGTGTTCGACTTTGTCGCGCGCATAGCCGACACCATAGCGATCGTCGATCCGGCCCGAGTAGCGGACCGTTTTGTTCTGGTCGATCACGAACACTTCCGGCGTGCGCGTTGCGCCGATCGCGTCGGCAATCTTATTGTTCATGTCCTTGAGGATCGTGAATTCGATCCCCGAGGTCCGCGCGTAGGCCCCGATCTCGGCCAATGAATCCTGGCGATTCGGGTCGATGCCGATGAAGGACACTCCTTGCGCTTGATACTTGGCGGCGAGTTCAGCCAGTCGAGGACCGTAGCTTTTCGCCAACGGGCATTCTGTTCCCAGGAACGCAATCACGGTTGCCCGCTTCCCTGCCAGGTCCGTCAGCGAGTGCTCGGTGCCGTGGTAATCGGCCAGGGTGAAATTCTCGACCTTTCCGCCGGGCTGTACACCAGACTTGGTCGCCGCTTGTCCGACCTGCGCCGCAAACGCCAAAACAAGGAAAGCTGCCGTCAGACGCTTCATAGAGTTTGACCCTTTGTCAAAACGTGATCGAAAAAGCGGGGCGGATTGCCAACTGCTGGCCAATCAGACCATGGGTTTATGCATGTATACCCGTGCCACATCACGCGCGGTTTCAGGGATGCAGTACGAGACGCGGAAGGGGCCGGAGTGTTAACTCTAACCGCGTGCGTAAACTGGGTAAATGCCAGCCGGTGCGGTAGTGCAGGCCGAGGTCGCACAAAGCTTCCTCTGGATATAACCCCGGACCGCGACGTCGGTTTTGTGCCAGGCGGATTCGGTTGTCAGGACAGAGGTATTTGAGAGAATCGAGTTTCGACTTTTCGTGGCCACAAGGGGCAGGACCGTCAACGGTCGCTGTCTTTTCGAGCCGCCCCGCGAATACAGGAGAATCTCGGCATGGCCAGGCCCGTTACGCTATTCACCGGTCAATGGGCCGATTTGCCATTGGAAGACCTGGCGCGGAAGGCCAGCGAATTCGGCTATCAAGGTTTGGAATTGGCATGCTGGGGAGATCATTTCGAGGTCGAAAAGGCACTCTCGGACGACGGCTACTGCGCCGGTCGTCGTGATCTCCTCGAACGCTACGACTTGCAACTACACGCCATCAGTACGCACCTGGTAGGTCAGGCCGTGCTGGACGTGATCGACAGCCGGCATAAGGCTATCCTGCCTGCGCATGTTTGGGGTGATGGCAAACCGGCCGGCGTGAACGCGCGCGCTGCCGAAGAGCTCAAGAACACAGCCCGCGCGGCGCAGAAGCTGGGTGTCGAGGTTGTGAATGGCTTCACCGGCTCGAGCATCTGGCCAATGCTCTATTCTTTTCCGCCGGTTCCGCAGGAGATGATCGATGCCGGCTACGCGCTGTTCGCCGAGCGATTCAATCCGATCCTCGACGTCTTCGGCGATTGTGGCGTGCGCTTCGCCCTGGAAGTGCATCCAACAGAAATCGCTTTCGATCTCTACAGCGCCGAAAGGACATTAGCTGCGATCGACCGGCGCGATGAGTTCGGATTCAATTTCGATCCCAGCCATCTGCTATGGCAAGGAGTCGATCCGGTCGAGTTTCTACGCGCGTTCCCGGACCGTGTTTATCACGTACACGTCAAGGATGCGATCGTGACGCTCAACGGGCGCTCAGGCATCCTGTCGAGCCATCTGAACTTTGGCGACCCGCGTCGCGGCTGGGACTTCCGTTCGCCTGGCCGCGGCGGCGTTAATTTCGAAGAGATCATCCGCTGCCTGAACCAGATTGGCTATGCCGGTCCGCTTTCAGTGGAATGGGAAGACGTGGGCATGGACCGCGAAGCCGGCGCTCGCGAGGCGGCCGACTTCGTCAAACGCCTCGACTTCCCGCCTAGCCAGGTCGCCTTCGACGCAGCTTTCGCCGAGAAGTGATTTGGCCAGTCGTGGTCCATTGCGAGGCTGTTTACGGCACGGCAGGTTGCTGTTCGTCCTCTAACTCTGGCAACGACCATGCAATGATGGCGGCGGGCACAAACAGCATGCCCGCAAATAGCAAAGCCAGGCGGTAGTCGCCCACCTGTGAGAACAGCCCAAAGAACACGGTGCCGATCCCGGCGGCGATGCGGCCGAAGTTAAAGCAGAAGCCTGCTCCCGTGGTTCGCAGCAGCGTGGGGAACAACGGCGGCAGATACATCGTGAACAGGGCAAACACTCCCTGGCACAGTCCGATCGCGGCCAGCCCCCACCACATCTGGTTGTAATCGCGCGGCACACCATAGGTGACCAACATCGACGCCGCGTAGCCCAAGCACAGCAGCGCGATCGCCCGGCGATACTTCAATCGTCGCGCCAACCAGGCGGCGAAAAAATTACCGACAATCGACGACACCATCACCAGCCAAACCATTTTGCTGACCAGTTGGCCGACTTCGACGTCGGTCCAGGCGCTGACTGTGGGCAAGTTGCGCAGTTGCTGCAGGTACCAAAACAAGAATGCCCAATGCCCAGAGAGTGACAAGCCGCAGACGCACAGCGCCAGAAGTGTCGTGCGGCGCACAGAGCCGCGGAACAGGTCGGTGAACGCAGGTCGTTCGACACCGCCCTGCAGTTGCGCGTCTTGCCATTCTTCTGGTTCAGGTACGCTGCGCCGGATCCAAAGAACCAATAGCGCCGGCAATACGCCCACCAGAAATACTGTGCGGTAGGGAAAGCCAGCCAGCAGGAAATTCGCCAGGCTGGCCAGGATTACTCCCAGGTTGACGCCTGTTTGCAAAACGGCTGCCATCCACGGTCGCCAGCGTCGCGGCCACGTTTCCGAAAGCAGCGACGCACCGACGGCCCATTCGCCGCCGATCCCCAGCGCCGCCAGAAATCGAAACACGAGCAGATGCCACCAGGCCTGCGCAAAGAACGATAACCCGGTGAAAGCCGCATAGGTAAGGATGGTCATCACCAGCGCCCGACTGCGCCCCAGACGATCCGCGATCATGCCGAAGAAACCGCCGCCGAGGGCCCACCCGAAGAGAAACGCGGCCTGAATCCACGAGCTGTAGTAGCCCACCTCACGATTCTTGGCGCTGGACACGCCGAGGAGTTCAGCGACAAACGGACCAGCGACCAGCACATACAAGTGCATGTCCAGTCCGTCGAACATCCAGCCCAGCCAAGCGGCCAGTCCCGATTTCCATTGCTGCGGAGAAAGATCGCGCAGCCGCGTGACGTCCTGCGGAGCTTCGGCCGCGGCCGGCTGGTCGAGTGTCGAGCGAGATGAAGGCATTTTCCGAAGGATTGTCAGAGGGAGGGCGCTTAAGCGGTAGGTGCGGCGGACGTGTCGAAATCAATTCGGCAATCGGATCAGGCCAGAATCTCGCGAATGACCCGGGCAGGATTCACGCTGGTCAACTTTTCTTTCAGGCCATTCTGATCGATGTACAGTCGCTCGTGCGATAGGCCAAGCAGGTGCAGGATCGTGGCGTGCCAGTCCGGCACACTGACACGATTCTCGACCGCGGCAAATCCTAGGTCGTCAGTGGCGCCATAGGTAATGCCTGCCTTGACGCCGCCACCCGCCATCCACGAAGAGAACGCGTTCTTGTTGTGATCGCGTCCGGCTTTGTGCTCGTCCTTGTCGGGGGACAATTGTGCCATCGGCAATCGACCGAACTCTCCACCCCAGATGACCAACGTCTCGTCCAATAGCCCTCGTTGCTTCAGGTCCTGCAGCAACCCGGCGATCGGCAGGTCTGTGCGCTCGCAAGCGGCTTTCATGTCCGTGGCTAGCGCCGAGTGGTTATCCCAGATTTGCTGATTGATATAAAGCTGTACGAAGCGGACGCCCCGTTCGACCAGCCGGCGCGCGATCAGGCAGCGACGGCCGTACGAATCAGTCGGCTCCCGGCCAATGCCATAGAGGGCTTGCGTTGCCGCCGACTCTTGCGCTAGATCCAGCGCGTCGGTCGCTGACAATTGCATCCGCGCCGCGAGTTCATAGCTGGCGATTCGTGCGCCAAGATTCGGCTGCCCCGGCCGTTCGGCTTTGTGTCTTTGATCGAGCTCGCCGAGCAGTTCACGCTGTAATTCTGCGACCGCCGGCGGATCTTCGGCCGCGGCGCGTAGGTTCAAAACGGGTGATCCGGTCGGGCGGAATCGCGTCCCTTGGCAAATCGGCGGCAGTAAGCCGGCCGTCCAGTTCTCGATGCCGTTGATTGGCAGCCCGCGCGGATCGTCGAGCACAACGTAGGCCGGCAAATTCTGGCATTCACTTCCCAACCCGTACACGACCCACGAGCCCAGCGACGGATAACCGCTAGGCATGTGCCCAGATTGGATCAAATACAGTGCCGGCTCGTGGGTAATATTCGTCGTATATAACGAACGCACGAGTGCCAGATCATCTACCTGTTTCGCGATATGCGGCAGCGCGTCCGATACCCACATTCCCGACTGACCATGCTGCGCAAACTTGAAGGGGCTGCGCATCAGCGCCCCGGCCGCGGCCGGCGATTCGACTTCGCCCGCGATGCGATCGAAATACGCCTCTCCGTGGCGCCGATCGAGCTCCGGCTTCGGATCGAACAGATCCATCTGGCTCGGTCCGCCGTTCATGAACAGGTGAATCACCGACTTCGCGCGAGCCGGATGATGGGGCGGGCGCGGTAGCAAATCGACCGACCCGGGTACAGAGTCGTCGCTGCCGGTCGAGGCAATTCCATCGCTGCCGAGCAGATGCAGCAAGGCCGCGCCTTGCATGCCGGCGCCGACGTGCGCAAAAAAGCTGCGCCGCGAGAGCATTCCGGCCGGCATCCGAGCGAACGGCAAATGAGATTCACGCACGATCGTCGCCCTCAATCCACGTATAAGAACATTGCCGAGTTCAGGATCGTATGACAGATGGTTGCCAGGGCACGCGAGCCAGCGTCCTGCTGGGACGCGCCGGCTGCACTTGCTTGTACTTTCCAGGCGTCGGTCAGGCGCGTCAATGATTCCAGCATGATCGTCGCCTCGGCCTCGCCTGGCGGGCGACAGAGCGTGATCGCATAGAGATGTCGTATCTGCTCGCGCGGCTCATCTCCGGCTAGTTTTGTCACGCGTTGCGCAAGATGACTGGCCAAATCGCGCACCACGGTATCATTCATCAGATGTAAAGCCTGCAATGCAACTAAGGAATCGGTACGCGCCAAGCAGTTCGGATTCATCGCCGGCAAGTCGAAGCATTCCAAAAGTGTAGGCGGATGCTTGCGCAATTGTTGAACATAAACGCTGCGCCGTTGGCCCGTTTGCACAACACCATCCGGCATCACCTGTACAGCATCCGCGGGGCCGAAACGCGTCTCATCCAATTGCCCGGCCACGACCAGCAGCGTGTCTCGCAGTTCTTCGGCCTCGAGCCGTCTTAGCGGCATGCGCGACAGCAATCGATTGTTGGGGTCAAGCCTTTCATGCTGTGGCGTCACGGCAGACGTTTGCCGATAGACGCTCGAAGTCATCATCACACGGTGCATGGCCTTCATGCTCCACCCCTCGCGCATGAATTCGCAGGCTAGCCAATCGAGCAGCTCGGGATGGCTGGGGCGTTCGCCGGTCTTGCCGAAATTGCCGATCGTCTTTACCAGCCCTTCACCGAAATGATGCTTCCAGATCCGATTGATCATCACCCGCGCCGTCAGCGGCTGTTGTGGATCGACTAACCAGCGTGCGAAGGCCAGCCGGCGCCCGGTCGACGGTGCATCGGGTCGCGGCGGCGCGATGTCCACGCGCGCGTCGGCCTCGGTTAACACGGCGGGCGCTCCCGCCTGAACCAACGTGGCGGGATTTTGGTAGTCGCCGCGGCGGTAAATATATGTCGGCGAGGGTTCGCCGCGATCCCATAAGGCCATGATTCGTGGTTCGGCCGGAAGCGAGGTTTCGAGTTCCTTGATTCGCTTATCGTTTTCAGCGGATTGTGGCGCAGCCTTCGCCGCGGCAAGCTCTTGCTCGGCCTTATCCCGATTGGCGCGCCAACGGTTGTGCTCGTCCTGTGCCACGCAAGAGAGGAACCGTTCGCCGGCTCCCGCACTCACGGCGCCGCCGTAGCTGATCAGTTGCGGCTTCAACCAATCATGCTCGTCGTACGCTCCCTTGAAGATGGCCGTCAGGCGGTAATAGTCGCGCTGCGGAATCGGATCGAACTTATGGCTATGGCAGCGCGCACATTTAAAGGTCAATCCCATCACGCCCGACCCGAGCACGTCGATTGCGTCGGCAATCACTTCCAAGCGGTCGGGGACGAAGCCGGTGAGATTGGCCCATGTCGGGTCAGGCGCCATGCGCAAGAATCCTGTCGCAACGACGCAATCTTCGATCTCTTTTGACCGCTCCGTCGCGTGCTCGAAATCGACCAATTCGTCGCCGGCCAGTTGCTCGATCAGGAAACGGTCGTACGGCTTGTCGGCGTTGAAAGAACGAATCACGTAATCGCGGTAGCGCCAGGCGTCAGGACGCGGCAGATGCTGCTCGCGGCGCCCTTCGCAATCGGCATAGCCGGCGACGTCCAGCCAGTGGCGCCCCCAACGCTCGCCATAGCGCGGCGAAGCAAGCAGCCGATCGATCAATTGCTCGTACGCGTCTGCCGATGTATCTGCCAGAAAGGCTTCGACCTCGGCCGGCTCGGGCGGTAGCCCCGTGAGGTCGAATGTCGCCCGGCGGATGAGCGTGCGCCGATCGGCCTCGGGCGACAGCGACAAACCTTGCGAGGCGAGCTTGTCGATGACAAACGCGTCGATCGGATTGCGAACGCGGCCGGTTTCCGTGACCGGCGGTGGCGACGCAGATTGCGGGCGCTGAAAAGCCCAAAACTCTCGATCCACGGCGCTGACCAACGGATCGGCCGAAGTGCCTGCCAGGTCCGGCTCGGCTGTGGCCTCCTGGGCGCCCGACGCGATCCAACGTTCGAGCTTCGCCAATTCGGCCGCTTCGATGGGTTTGACCATTGCCTCGACCAATCGCGGCCGGGGTGGCATTTCTTCGGCATGAATGCGCTTGATTAACAAACTCTCTTCCGGCTTGCCTGGCACCAGTGCCGGCCCCGACTTGCCCCCTTTCAACATGCTGGCGCGCGAGCGCAGGTCGAGTTCCCCTTCTCGTCGCTGGCGGCCATGACACGAAGTGCAGCGCAGTAGCAGGATGGGCAGGACGTCGTGATAGCCTACTGTCTGCTCGCTGGCAGCTTCATCGCCGAACGAGGCGCCATCGTCGATCCAGCGGCGAATCGTTTCGACCTCGGCCTCGCTCAGCGGGTTTTCGCCATCGGGGGGCATCTCGCCGGCGTGAATCTTTTCGTACAGCGGGCTGTCGGCCGATTTGCCCGGCGTGATCACGGCGCCAGATTCGCCCCCTTTCTGCACGCCGGCGCTAGTGTGCAGAGCCAACTCGGCCTTTTGCGTTTGGGCACCGTGGCAGCGAACGCATTTGGCGATCAACAGCGGCTGGATGGTCACAGCGAAGCGATCTGTAGCGGGCTTCGTTTCCTCAGCCATCGCGCCAGGCGGGGGCGGCACGACAAGTGCCATGCCGATAACCAGCCATCCAATAATGATCGGGCGCACAATCATTGCACGAGGCTACGGAGGAAAGCAGCTTCAGGGTAAACGCCGTGGGACGAGGCGCTCGGACCCGAAGCGGGGGGACGCGAGGTCACGTACCTCGTAGCATACACCACCCGGCGCCCTGATTGCAGACGCGTACCGCGGCGTTATTTAGTGCGCCCCCATGTCCGCGATAAGAGTCACCAGGTCGGCGTAACCGACCGGCTTAGTCATGTGGCGGTCAAAACCCGCGGCCAACGCCCGGCGACGATCTTCTTCCTGGCCGAAACCCGTCACCGCGACCAGATGCGTCCAGCGCGTGGCCGGGTCGGCGCGCAAGGCCTCGGCAACGCGGTAGCCGTTCATTTCGCCCGGCAGGCCAATGTCGCAAAGGACGAGGTCGGGGCGAAATTCTCGCGCCATATTCACGCCCGACGAACCATCTTTCGCCACAGCGACCGTGTGTCCGCGCATCTTCAACAACTTGCTGATCAGATGTAAGACGTCGCGATTATCATCGACAACCAGTACACGCAATGGATCGGTTGCCGGCTGGTCGACGTTCGTTTGTGGACTGAGTGAGCGCGGCGCTGGACATAGCTGCAATTGAATCACAAAGCTGGCGCCCTGGCCTGGTCCTGGACTGCTGGCGGAAATTCTCCCGCCGTGCAATTCCACCAATCCCTTCACGACGGCCAATCCCAGGCCTAGCCCCCCCGAGCTGCGCTCCAGCGTCGCCTCGGCTTGGGCGAAGGGTTCGAACAGCGAGGCAATCGTCTCGGGCGTCATGCCAATACCGGTGTCATGCACCTCGAGCACAGCCTCTCCCCGCGTTGGCGCGGGCCGAACTCGCACCGATATGCGACCTTGCGGATCGGTGAATTTAATGGAATTGTTGAGCAAGTTGGTCACGACTTGCGCGAGGCGCACGGCATCACCTTCGACCCAGGCGTGGTCGTCCCCCGTATCGACCTCTAACGACAATTGACGTTGCTCGAACTGCATGGCGTGGTCAGCAACGGTTTGCTGTACGAGTGCCGTAAGGTCGAGGCGGGTTCGGTCGAGGGTCACCTTGGCGCGAACGATTCGCGAAACGTCCAGCAGATCATCAATCAAACGGCTCATGTGATTCGCTTGCCGTTCGATGATCGCACGCACGCTGCGCACATCTTCATCGTCGGCGCCCAATTGGTTCAGCACTTCGACACCGCTGACGATGCCGGCCAGCGGATTGCGCAGCTCATGCCCCAATAGCGCCAGGAAATCGTCTTTGCGACGATCGGCTTCGCGCAGGGCCTTTTCGGCTCGTTTGCGGTCGCCGATATCACGGGCGATCTTCGAGCAGCCGATGATCGCGCCGGCGTCGTCGCGAATCACGGAAATGCTCAGCGAGACGTCGACCTTTTGCCCGTCTTTCCGCACACGGACGGTGTCAAAATGCCGCAGTAATTTTCCGTGACGGACTTTTTCCAGAATCTCCTCCTCTTCATTCACCAGATCGTCGGGTAGAAGCGCCAGCACAGGATGGCCGACGATTTCGGCGGCCGTGTAGCCATAGAGTTTTTCCGCGGCCTGATTCCAACTCGTCACGTTTCCGCTGAGATCGAGCCCGATCACCGCGTCCTCGGACGATTCGATGATCGACGCCAGTTTGCGCAGCTCTTCTTCGTGGCGCTTGCGCTCCGTAATGTCGCGAAAATAAATCGCCAGATTCTCTTCTTCGGTCGGCGCCGCCTTGAATTCGAACCACCGCTGCCAGGGCACGTAAAAGTCTTCGAACTCCACGACCTTGCGCTCGACGGCGGCCTGTTTCAATTGCGTTTGCGCCGCGGGACCGATCGTCAATGGAAAAACGCCCGTGGCGCTCGCGGTTGTCCGCTGCATGAAGTGTCGCCGGTTGTACTCCTCGGTGGCGCGGTTCATATAAACCAGACGCCAACTGTTATCGACCACGACGAAACCATCGGTAATGCTTTCCACGATCATCTTGACCTGCTCGGCGTTCGCAATGGCTCTCCGCATCGAACGCTTCGAGATCTCACTGAATAGACCGATCGCCAGGCAAACGAAGATATAAACGAAGGCGGTCGCATTGGGCCGAAATGCGTCGCGCGACGAAATAAAGTACACGTTGGCAATCGTGTAACTGACCGCCGTCGCCAGCAGTACTGGTCCAAAACCGCCGTACCAGCCGATTGCTGCTACGGCCGCGACGTACATGGCTATTAGAACAGCGACATTGCTCGACAATAGCCCCGTGACGAGGCTGGCTGCCACGATCAATAGCACTGCGGCGATGTAGGGGATTGATCGATAGAGATGCGAAGTCGACATAGCGCAACGTAAATAAGTAGGACAAGCCGGCACATCAAGTTCGATCGAGAATTGCCCGCCACGCGACCGGGAGGGCGCTTTGGACTTCCCGTTTCGCGCTATCGACGCGGAACATGCAAGGACTGGCGGCCGAGCGGAGAGATATTGCGTCCGAAAGGTGAAAGCAAACTATCGAATCGACGAGATTCGTGCGCCACGATCCGGAGCCCCCGAACAGCGGCCAGGGCGCTTGGCGAAAGCGCCTCGATGAATCTTGGTGCAGTCCAGCACCCTATGCAAATCTTGAACCAGCAGGTTCCCGACTCAGGTGGGGGGGGGTGAAGAGCACTGCGAAATGCACCTCCATATGCATTTTTGCGTTCGTTTACGTCGCTGAGGATGGCTGTTTGCGTGCCACCCTGGCGGTCGATCGACCGCCCAAGCAGCGCTACCGACTAGAAGCCGGATAGCCGGACTACTCGTCGTCGCCGATACCCGGGCCGATGAGTGCTTCGGCGATGTTGAGCAGCTCACGCGAATTCAGCGGCTTTGCGAGCACTCGTTCCACCCCTGCTTCGATGGCGGGAAACACCGTGTTGATGTTCGCATAAGCGGTCAAAAACACGCCGCGAAGATCGGGCTGAACGTCCCTGGCCAATCGAAATAGCTCGACGCCGTTCATTCCCGGCATTTGATAGTCGACCACCGCTAGGCGATATGCATGCCGCTTCACGAGTTCCAACGCGGTACGTCCGTCGACGGCAATATCGACGGCATAACCATGCGCGGCCAGGACCCGGGAAACGATCTCTGAGTTGCTGCGGTCGTCGTCCACGACCAACACGCGCGGGTGGGACGTTTGTGCGTCTTGTGCCGTCCGAGTGGTTTCAAATGTTCCGTTCACGGTGTCCCCCGCATCTCGAGGTAATTCTCTGTTGCCTGACTAGCGGGCGCGTTTGCCAAAACACGACCCTCGCCCGATGAGAATGCAACAATTATGCCGTGTCGTCGCGGCGTGAGCCAGCCGTTGCGGTACTCAGTAACGCACCTGGCGGGCAGCAAGGCAGGTGCAATCGCTATAGGTCGCGAAACCATCGCCTTGGTTGCTTCTCGACCGCCTCGGAATGCCCCCTTTTGACAAGCGCTGCCCGCGCGGCTTTACGTCGCCGAGCGCATGCGGTCTCGCTCTCCGATACCGCACGGTAGCGAGGCGAGAATCTCCCGAATTTCGTTCACCGAAGCGGGTTTGGTCAGATGGCGGTCGAATCCCGCCAGGTGCGCTTTCCGCCGTGCTGCCTCGTCGCCATAAGCCGTGAGAGCCACCAGGAACAGGGGAGCAGTATCGGGGGAATTGCGCAGCGCCCGTGCCACGTCATAACCATCCATGCCGTTCGGCAAACCGATGTCGCAGAACACGATATCGAGTTCCAGATCCTGCGCCATGGCAAGACCGCTCGGGCCATCGACGGCCACATGAACTTCGTGTCCGGTATGTTCCAGCATGCGCTGGATGGGGAATGACGAATCGCGGCGATCGTCGATAATCAGGACGCGGCAGCTTTCCGGCGCATTCTGGGGTGATCCGCAATGCCCTTCATGAGGAGCCTCGTACTCGACGCAATGCAAGGTCACGATGAATGTTGTACCGCGTCCTGGGCCGGCACTTTCGACGGCGATGCGTCCCCCCTGCAATTCGATCAGGCCTTTTGCCAAAGGAAGTCCCAGACCTAGGCCACCGCGGCTGCGATCGCCATTGTCCGCACCCTGGGCAAAGGGTTCGAAGACGCGGGCCAGTGTGCGCTGGTCCATACCGATACCCTGGTCCTTGATCGCGAGCCTTGCCTGGGCGCCGGGCGAACGCACGATACTCACGGCCACGTGTCCGCCGCTCGGTGAGAACTTCACCGCGTTATGCAGTAGGTTGCCGATCGCCTGGCCCAAACGCGTCGCGTCGCCGCGTACCCATAGGGGCTGCGGTGGGGCATCGAGGGTGATGGTCACCTCGGAGCCATGCACGGCGCTGCAAGTGTCGGCAATGGTGCGCTCCGCTAATTGCCCGAGATCGAGCTGCGAGCTTTGCAATTCGATTTTGCCGTGGGCGATGCGCGAAACGTCCAGCAGGTCGTCCACCAATCGCCCCATAACTCCGGTCTGGCGGCGAATAATACCGTGCATTTCGTCGACGGGCTCGGACGAATTTCCCAGCAAATCGAGGACTTCGATCGCGTTGCGAATCGCCGCCAGAGGATTGCGCAACTCATGCCCCAGAATCGCCAGGAACTTGTTTTTATTACGATCCGCGGTCTGCAACGACTCGGACAATCGCCGCCGCGCCGCGATCTCGCGCTGGATCACGTAGAAGCCGACAGCAATGATCCCGCAACTGAACGCCGTCGCGATCAGCAATGACATCATCGCATAGCGAATGCTGACATCGACCGCCTCGCGCAGCGCATCGCGGCGGTCCGAGATTTTCTGCTCGATCGTTCCGATCGTTTCGCGAATGGCATCCATCTCGTGCAAGCCACGATGTTCTGCCACGACGCGACGCGCTTGCTCGAGGTTCTCGCCGTCCGCTACCCGCAACACTTCCGCCAATTCTGCAAGTTTGGCGTCGATAGGGCGGTCCAACTCGGCGACATGCTCGGCCTCGGAGGGCTGATCTCGCAGCGCGTCGCGTAGTTCATGGCGTGACCTTTCGATTGCCCCCAGGGCCGCTTGATAGGGCGTGAGATAAGTCGGCTCGCCGGTCAGTAGAAAACCACGCTGGCCCGTTTCCGCATCCTGCAGGGCGGAAAGCAGTTTCACGGCCGAATTGGCCGCGTCCGTCGCGTGCAGGACGCCCGCCTCGTGGGTGGCGATCTTGCGCAGGTGCCAATACGAAACCACAGAATACGTGAGCAGCACGGACAGCAAGATCGCCGCCGTGATTGTGCCCACACCGACAAAGCGAGGTCGCGGATCTGCGGCTTTTTTTATCATGCAACGCCCCG
This sequence comes from Pirellulales bacterium, assembly GCA_036499395.1. Taxonomy (NCBI): domain Bacteria; kingdom Pseudomonadati; phylum Planctomycetota; class Planctomycetia; order Pirellulales; species Pirellulales bacterium. Next base: position 24,293 of record DASYDW010000064.1, on the reverse strand, counting down.
CTGCCGACTTTCCGAGCGCGCCGTTAACACACGGCGTCTCTTGGACCGGTAAATGGTGCAAAATGCGGAGCCACTGAGCGCGTCCCACAGCGCGAGCTTCAGGCGAGCCTGAAAGGAAGTATTGCATCCTAAGCTGGGTCGCAAGCGAAGCAAGCCGGTGGTCGCGCATTGACCAATTAGTAGGTCAAACGCTCCTGACGTCGCCTCTATGCAACTGCCGTTCCTGAATAAATGGCAGTTTTGACGGAATCCCCGTCGACTCCATTGAAAGCAAGGCCCAAACTCGCACAATGGATTCAGGACGCTCACGGGTCGCACTTCTTCCGGGGTGTTTGCCCGCAACCCTATTTAAGCAGTCGAACGCAGTATGCCCATACTTCTGGTCGTTGACGATGACCGCGCAGTACGCCACCTCGTCCATCAAGCTTTCGAAGGAACTGATGTCACGGTTGTCGAGGTAGCGACTGCCGAAGACGGCCTGGACGTGCTCCGGCGCCAATCACCGGACACAGTCCTGTTGGACATCAATCTGCCGGAAATGTCGGGTCTGGAAGCGTTTCGGGCGTTCCACGCGCTGGATCATAAGCTGCCGATCATATTTGTTACAGCACTCGACTCGAGCGACGTCGCGATTCAGGCCATGACGTTAGGGGCCTACGATTTCGTGATGAAGCCGCTGGACGTAGCGGCGTTGCGCAAGCTGGTGGGACAGGCCATCGAAGTCCGCCGCTTGATGAACGTGCCGGTCTCGGTCCCTGGGTCGAGCAGCCCCAACGATCGGTCCGATCGCCTGGTAGGGCGCAGTTCGGAAATGCAGGTTGTCTATAAGGCTGTCGGCCGCGTCGCCCCGCAGAACGTGACGGTGCTGATTCGCGGCGAAAGCGGAACGGGCAAGGAATTGGTTGCGCGGGCCATTTACCAGCACAGTCCACGGGCCGATCGGCCGTTTCTGGCGGTGAATTGCGCCGCGATTCCCGACGCTCTCTTGGAGAGCGAACTCTTTGGCCATGAAAAGGGCTCGTTCACCGGCGCCGACCAAAGACGTATCGGAAAATTCGAGCAGTGCAACGGTGGCACGCTGTTTTTGGACGAGATCGGCGATATGTCGCTGCTCTTGCAGGCCAAAATGTTGCGCGTCCTGCAGCAACAGCAGTTTGAGCGGGTGGGAAGCAATCAAACGATTTCCACCGATGTGCGGGTGATCACGGCCACGAACCGCGACCTGGAGCAAATGGTCGCCGCGCGCGAGTTTCGCGCGGACCTGTACTATCGATTGAGTGGCGTGACGATCAATCTGCCGGCGCTGCGCGAGCGGACCGCGGATTTGCCGCTGCTGCTCGAGCATTTTCTGCGTCGTTTTGCCGCCGATCTGGAAAAAGATGTACGCGGCATTTCGCCCGAGGCCCTCGATGTGCTGCTGGCCTACCAATGGCCGGGCAATATCCGCGAATTACAGAACGTGTTACGGCAAGCGATGTTGAATACCGTCGGTCCGGTGCTGCTGCCCGAGTTCTTGCCGGACACCGTGGCCCGCGCCGACAGTGTAGGTGTCAGCAGCGAGGGGCACGGCGGCGATCTTACCGAGCAAGTCGACCGGCTGTTGGACCAGAACGGCGACGGACTATACAAGGACGTGATTGCCGCCGTCGAGCGCTATGTGCTATTGCGAGTCCTGGACAAGACGCAAGGAAACATCTCGCAATCCGCGAAAAAGCTGGGCATAACGCGCGGCAGCCTGCGAAACAAGATTCACGCACTCGGGCTGTCGATCGATCGGCAAATCAAGATCGACGACGGCATCTCGGATATTGAAGAAGTCGACGAACCAGTGTAGCCGCGTGGTGCCACCGAGAAGCTGGCTCGCAACAAAGGAGCCGCGATCGTCACCCTGTCAGTGTGATGCGTTCTTGTCCTTGGACGCCCCATCGCACGCGCTGGCCGAGTACTCGGCCAGCGCCGCGGCGAGCCATGCCACCTCTTCATCGGCGTCGGCGACAAACGTGGCAAACGATTGGGCGCTTGCCGCGGTTTCGCCGTCCCGGTCGCAACTCTCTATGGCTTGCAGGATATTGACGGCGGGCGCCGCACCGAAATTGGATGATAAGCCTTTCAAGCTGTGTGCCGCCCGGCGCGCCTCGTCCCAGTTCTGCTTATCGATGGCTGCGTGCATCGCGGCTAATATTCCAAATGCATCTTCAAAGAAGAATTGGATCAAATCCGCCAGTAGCGACTCGTCCCCCCCCAGTCGCGCTAGCGCCGCTTGCAAATCGATCGACGACGCGCGCCGCGCGGCTGCCGCCAGATCGCGCCGTGGTCGAATCGGCGCGACCGGCGTCGCGCGCAATAGGCGATCAAGCTCATCGGCATTGAAGGTGGTCGAAAAAAAACCATCGACTCCCGCCGCCAAATGACGCTGTTGATCGGCACCCTGAACCGGTGAAATGGAGAATATCCGCACGCGCTGCTCTCCCGTTTCCAGGCTGCGCAGCAATCGAGCCGTGACCGCGCTATCCAGAACCGCGTCGGACAAGTCAAGCAGCACCGCATTGAACGGATGTCTCGAAAAGGCTTGAGTCGCCTCAAGGCAGTTGCCGGCAAGCTGGCTTTGAAAACCGAACGCAGAAATCGCTTCGGCCAAGGACTGACGTTGCTCAACATCTTGAGCCACGATCAACACGCGCGGCTCTGAGAACTCTGCCCGATGCGGATCTGAAATCACTGCGGCAAGCCCTGTCAGGGAAATTGTCGATGGTCAACGAGTTATACCAAGCGAAGGTTGCAACTTTTATACCCGCGTCGAACTCCGAGATCGCGGCCGGCGCTGGGGCGGAATGTCACCGGCTAAAAAGCCCGAGATTCCGCAGCCGGATGCGTTACTAAAGGTCCATGCGACCTGGGAGATTTGGAGCCGAAGCGGTCATGGTGGCCGGCTTCGAACCATGAGTTAACAAGACTACCCGCAGTCAACGCGTTCTTAAGGAGCGAACATGGCAAGAGAAAACCGCTGTGATTCATAGAATCGGAATTTTTTGGCCCCTGATTTGCAACCGCGGTCAAGGGCTTCAGACCTCCTCTCCTCTCGCACCGTAGGATTTGCTCTCCATGATTCCAGCCGCTTGCCGGGCTGCCTTTGCCGAACCGCTTCCAGCTCTCACACAAAAATCCTCGGCCCAACTGGAAGAACTCCGTCATCTAAGGCGTCGCATACTGGGCGAGCTTCTTCGCCAAATGCCCACCAGTGGACACAGCGTTGAAATCGAATTCAACGCGGCGGCAGCGGAGTTGATTGTCTCGGGCGTGGTTTCGACGTTCCATGCCAAGCAGACGGTCTATCGGCTGTGCCAGCGATTGGCGACCCGCCTCGATGTCGTGGACGAAGTCGTTGTGGACCATGTTCCACCGCCGTGTTGGTCGAAAGTCGCTACGGCCCGTCGGTGAGCGAAGGTTCCCCGTTTTAGATCGACGGCATTGTTGCTGCTCGAAAGTTCGCGGGACGACTCAATTCTGCTGGTCCCCATACCAGGCATTCATAGGGCCCCAGTTGCGTGATCGCATCATCGTCGTTTGCGCGCGTGCCACCGTAAACGCCGGCAGCCGTTGAGAGCATTAAGTGGCTCCCGGCGCTGGGCGATCTCGGCACCGGCGCCGTCTGACCAGAGAGGTTCGCGCAAATCTGCACAGCGGTGGGACCACCTCGCTCGCACCACAGGCAGGCAGACTTACCATCCCCTCCCAGAATCTCGGCACACGTGACCTCGCGCGGCGGATCCGTGAACCAGGCCTGGCGCGCCGCTAACAAATCTTGGTACAAGGCTCGCAAACCGGCGCGCTGCGAATCGCTCTGCCAATCCCAGGACAACTTCGCATCGAGGAATGCGGCCTCGCCTTGCGGGTCCGGGGGCTCGTGCTTCCATTGGAATTTCACCGAGGCCAGTTCCGCGCGCCGACCGCGCCGGACCGCTGCCACCAGGCCGGGGTCCGAGAAGGAACAGAAGAAGGGGAAGGGCTGGCGCTCGCCATACTCTTCTCCCATGAACAATAGCGGCATCGCCGGCGACAAAAGCAATAAGGCAGCCGCCAGCCGCAACTCGGCGGGGGACACGTTCGCGGCCAGCCGGTCGCCCAGTGCGCGGTTGCCAATCTGATCGTGATTTTGCACGCAGAAAACGAACTTCTCGCGCGGCGTGTCGCCGGCTCGGTTACCGTGCCGGCGGCGATGAAAGGGACTGTAGCGGCCATCGTAAACGAAGACGTCCCGCAGGGCCTTCGCCACATATTCTGGCGGCCCAAATTCCGCGTAATAACCGTCCCGCTCGTCCGTCAGCAGCGCGTGGACGCTGTGATGAAAGTCGTCCGCCCAAATACCGTCCAAAGCGTACCCGCCGTGTTCGCGCGGCGCGACTAGGCGCACATCATTCTGATTGGTTTCGCCAATGACGATGACGTGTCGATTCTGCTCGCGCGCGATCCGCTGCACCGATTCCTGCAATTCGGCCAGAATATGCAGCGCACTGGTATCGTAGATGGTTTGCACCGCATCCAGACGCAACCCATCCAGGTGGAAGTCGCGAATCCACATCGTGGCACTATCAAGCACCAGCCGCCGCACAGGATCGCAATCGCGACCGTCGTAATTCAGCGCCGATCCCCAGGGGGTGTGGTAGCGATCCGTAAAGTAGGGAGCGAATGCGCCGAAATAGTTTCCTTCCGGGCCAAGATGGTTGTAGACCACGTCCAAGAGAACGGCCATTCCCAGCCCATGAGCCGTATCGACCAATCGCTGTAACTCCTCCGGCCCGCCATAGGAATTCTGCGCGGCAAAAGGATGGACGCCGTCGTAACCCCAGTTGCGTGCGCCGGAAAACTGCGAGATCGGCATGATCTCGATGCCGGTGATGCCCAAATCTCGCAAGTCGCGCAAGCGTTCCGCGACCGCCGCGAACGTTCCCTCGCGTGTAAATGTGCCGACGTGCAATTCGTAAATCGACAACGCCTCGGCCGCCACCCCTTTCCAGCCGGAATCCGACCAGATGAAACGATGGGGATCGAATACCGCCGACGGCTGATGGACCCCCTCGGGCTGCCAGCGGGAAAAGGGATCGGGGTATTCACGGCCGTCGCCTGCCAGCCGATACGCGTAGCGCTCGCCATGCGCAATGTCGCGACCGATCCACCGGAAATGCCCGTCGTCGCCGCTACGCATACGGTGCTCACGCCTCTCTCCTTTTTCCCATAGGATCAACGAGACCGCATCGTGCTTCGGTGCCCAGATGCACCAGCGAGTGCTGCCGTCTGGCTGGCGCACGGCGCCCTGCGGTGGAACGATTAGTTCATCAACGACGCCGATCATGTAATCCACCTTGCAGCGCTCATTAGTCGGGTACCCAGGAGGAGCGGCATTGGAATTGCATCTTGCAGTAATGGCGAATTGCGCACCGGCCGCAAATTACTCTTTTCGGAGAAACGCTCGTGCAAGATTCGTTTCGCATCTTCTCGAGGGCGACGGCCGATGTGCTCGGCTCTAACCGGGCGTTCATCGTCGCAGTGATGACAATTCTCGTCTGGGGCGTGACAGGGCCATTGTTCGGATATTCCGACACTTGGCAATTGGCCATCAATACCGGCACGACGATCGTTACCTTTCTGATGGTCTTCTTGATTCAGAATACGCAGAATCGCGACTCGCTGGCCATGCAATTGAAGCTGGACGAGTTACTTCGCGCCGTTGGCGAAGCCCGCACCAATATGGTTGATCTTGAAAGTCGCTCGGACGAGGAATTGCATCGGATCAAACGCGAGCTGTCCGATATCTCGCAGGCCGAAGCCGCATCGGATCTGCCCGATTCCTTACACTAAGTCGGTTCCTGCTCCGTCTTGATAACGGCGTACCGAATTACGACTGCGCATGAAGAGGCCCGAGGATCTCTGGCGCAAATCCCCGGGCCTCCCTCTGCCAATGGCAGTCGAGCGGTGCGATTCGTCAAGCGAGCGGACGACGATTGAGTCCTCCGGCGACCAGGCTCACGATGAACAGCACCAAAAAGATGAAGAACAAAATCTTGGCGATTTCCGCTGCGGCAATGTATATGCCGGTAAATCCAAAAACCGCGGCTACCATTGCAACGACGAGAAATACGAGCGTCCAGTACAACATGATCAGGCTCCTTATCCAGATTGACCGAGTTATTTGTGCGAGATCGCGGTGCCGTGTGAGGCCACCGCATTCATCAGAGGATTTGCATGCCAATCGCGTCTATTGAGAGGTTGCACATCACGTGCCATTCGAGTTTTTGGACAGTATCTCCGAGAAATCTGCCGGCTTTTGGCCTCCGGAACTCCAACTGCTCGCGCGGCGATCACTCTGGTTTAAGGGCCGCTGGACAAATCACGGTGAAAGGGGGCGTGCTCGGCTTTATGCCGAGCGGCAGAACTCGTCTGCTTCCTGCTCGGCCTGCTCGCGCTGGTAGCCGTATTTAGCTTGCAGCGTGCTGGCAAGCTCCTCGCGTTTGCCGTCAATGACATTCAGGTCGTCGTCGGTCAACTTGCCCCATTTCTCCTTGATCTTGCCGCGCAACTGCATCCAGTTTCCTTGGATCTGTTCCCAATTCATGGCTTAACTCCTGCAGGGGCTTTTGTGGTCAGTATTGAATTAAGCAGTGGCGTCCGCCCATCGACGAAAATGCAAGGACTGTGCCGCGGCCTCCGGACTTTTGAAGATCGTTTCCGCCTATTGACCCGACATTCACAATCGACGGTGGATCAGTCTGAACTTCGACTGCGCCCGTCCGAGCAGTCGCACTATCCCAATGGTGGGTCTACAAATCGCAAACCGTTATGTCGGCACGGAATATGCAATTCATGTGGTAGCGTTCCGACCTTTTCCGCAGACCGATTGCCATTACCCGAAAACGGCGGCGCAGTCTGCTGTATCCGATTCCGTAAGCAAAAGGAGCGTCCCCGATGATTAACGCACAAATCCTGCAAGGACAATGGAACGAAATTAAAGGCATTCTGAAGCAGCACTGGGGCGATCTCACGGCTGACGACTTACGCCGTTTCAACGGTGACGTCGATCAATTGGTCGGCTTGATTCAACGAAAGACCGGCGAAACACGGCGCGCCATTCAGGACTACCTGGAGAGCTTGACCGCCGATGCGTCGTCAGACATTTCGACGGCCGTCGAGAATGGTCGGACCTTCGTCAATGATGCGGCATCCGCCGCCCAGGGAACGCTGCACGACGTCGCCGACCATCTGCGCGACCACTATGGCGATGCCGCGGACTTGGTTCGGGGACGCCCGGCCGAATCGGTTGTGGCCGCTTTCGGCGTGGGCTTGCTGACGGGCCTGGTCTTGAGCCTATTCATGCGCGATCGCTAGACGGTGAAGCAGTTACTCTCATGTTCACCTATCGCGTAAGCGACTTCCTCAAGGGGTCGCATTTTCGTCAAACACAAATCGCCTTTTGGGAGAACACTAATCATGGTACGGAAATCTTCAGCGGCTCACGAATCTATGACCCATCGGCGCAATGCTGCGGCAACGGCGCTCGCAGTCTCCGATCACAGAGCCGAGGCGGACCTGGTCACGCATTTCCGCGAATACGCCCGCGAACGCCCCGAAATGGTCGCCCTGTGGTGCCTGGGAGTGGGCTTCGTGATGGGCTGGAAGTTGAAACCCTGGTGAGTCGGCGCGCAGCGTCCCCTCCGAGAAATTTCGACTTCGATTTTCACCTATGTAAATCAAAATGTGGAGGTGCGTCATGCCCCGAGGTGACAAAGCCAAGTACACCGGCAAGCAGAAGCGGCAGGCCGAACATATCGAAGAGGGATACGAATCCCGCGGCGTACGCAAGGGCGAGGCCGAACGTCGTGCCTGGGCGACCGTCAACAAAATGGATCATGGTGGTCGAAAGCCGGGCGGCAGTGGCGTGGGCAAAACCACGAATAAGGCGCCGGCCAAAAAAGGAGGTCGTCTCGGAGGTCAGGCGGCCGCCGCGCGCCCGAAAACAGAACGTGTCGCTGGTGCTAAGAAGGCGGCCCGAACCCGCGCGAAACACACAGCTAAGTAGCGCGCACGATCGCGACGGCTCCGGATTTTGTGTTAGGACGCACGCCCGCGATCGAAAAAAAGGGTGGCGGTGAAAACTGTTTTCATCGCCACCCTTTTCGTATCACAGTGAGCGCGATCTCGAGCGACAAGGGGTTCCATGTCCCGCGAAGCTCTGCCTCACTTGCTCTCTTTCTGAGCCGTGGCCTGATTGGGTTGCGCCGTGCGATTAACCCCGTCGAATACCGAGCGGCCGTAGCGCACATGGACGTACTCGAGCCAGCCGCGATCTAGCGTGGTAGGCCAGCTAGCCGCGGCGAATTTCGGGGTATTCTCGACGATGTCAGGCGGGAGATTCAGCCGCCATTCGGTATTTCCCACCGGGGCGATGAATGCACTCAAGGGAATCGGGTGCAATTGATCGGCTTTATCGTGCTGGCTCAGGCCGGCGTAGGCGATGTCGCCGCGCGATGTCATCGCAAAATCCTGGATCCGTCCCAGCGGCTTACCGTCGTCAGCCACAACAACTACGTCGTGCAACTGACTGGCTCGCACCAGGACGTCGCGGTCACTGACGCGATCGTTATCGGCTTTCCAATAGGGCTCGGTTTTAAAATGTCCTAGCACGCTCGTGGCCCAGGCTCGTGTCAGCTCACTCGCTGCTTTGGGAACTTTCGGGCTCTGTCGTAACTCATTGGCAGTCAATCGCAGCGATTGCTCGCGCGTGCCGAAATCGCGAATTGCGCTCGTGGGGACGACCAGCGATCCTGCGGCGCTAGCGGCATCGTCGATCGCAAGCACGATGAACGGCACATGGCCCGTATCCAGATCCATGATCACGTCCTGGACCTTTGCCGATCCTTTGGAGTCACTACTGGACAGGTTTGATCCCATGATCGCGCCGACGCGAAATATCGGTCCCTCGGTCGAACGAATTTGTTCATTGCTCGGTTGAGCGGACGCCTTGCGCGCCACTGGTTCCACGGCCTGGCCGAAACTCGTCGCTGGCAGAACACCAATCGTTGCAAGCGATACGAAAGCAACCATGGCCGAGCTGAGGCTGGTAGCCCATCCTTTAACCTCGCGAGATAAACTCGACGAGATTGGTTTTGCGGGAGAGTCTATTAAAGGGCCCTTCGTGAAAGTTGTGAAAGCTGTGGCTGTCATGAATGTCTTCTCCCCAAAAAAAGCGTGCTGTTCGTAATTGCGAGGACCAACGAGATGCTCGTCGCCGACAATTCGATGAGCATCTATCGCGCCAAAGTGGTTAATCACGCCAATGTTCTGGCGGGATGGCGGTCAAGGTGGCTTGCAATTAGCTAGTTCGCTCGTCAATCAGCCAACTGCGGTGGGCCCCGATGCCAGTTGGCATGGCGCTTGCAGGACGGCGAGATAGGTGGGAATGAGGATGACCGATGCCCGACTGGGCACCTTACTCCTGCTTGCGAAGCCCTCTGTTACGAGATGATTCCATGAAAACGACAATTTTCTCGACCCTATGCGTCGGCCTAATCGGGATAACCCTGCTCGCGAGCGCGGGGTGCGACGAGAAGAAACGGATCGACGACAACCCGCCCGTCGGCCGTGAAACGAAGATCGATGTTCCTGGCGCTGATATTCGCATCGAAGGGCCTGCAACGCCCGTCGTCCCTCGTTCCGGCGACGGTGTGGACGTCAACGTCGGGCCGGGCGGGGTGCAAGTCGATGTCGACGGAGCTCCACTCCGGGAGCGCATTCGCGAGCGGCGAGAGGAAGCAAAAGAGTCCGCCACTCCGTAGGAGTTCTTCGGGCGCGATTGACGCCGTGCCCTGAGATGGTTGCGGATTGCAGTCCGGCAGTGCATTTCAGTTCAGAGCGATTTGTATTTGAGCGAGTGGATCTGGCCGAGAGGAGCTAGCGATGAAGCAGGAATTCATTATCGAGGATTGCAGCCTGGTGCGCTGCGCGACGGGTCGCGCCTGCTGCAATCTGCGCGAGTTGTTAGATGCCGTCCGCTCGGCGGAGCCCATCGTGCTCGAGCATCATTTAATGCGATGTGCCCTGGAAGACCATTTCGAACTGTACGAATTTCCCAACGACCTTGCGCGCTGGAGTTGGGACGCGTTAGGCGATCGTGAATTGGCCGAAGAACTGGCGTTGCTGAACCCCTATGCGCGCTGCGGTATCGAGGGGGCGCGGGCTCAGTTAATCGACATACTCGAGGAGCATTTGTGGGCGCTGGAACGCGTACCCTGGTGCCGCCCGGGGCTCGAATTGCATCTGGTCGAATCGCGGCTGGTGGCCTTCGATACCGGTGAACGTTTTTCTACTTTGGCAGGCTTGGTTGAGGCGCTGCCACGCATGTCTCGGCGGTCACTCTTCTTCCACGTCCATGAGGCCTATCGCCGAAAGAACGTGGATGACTTTTCGAGTTGGCTCGAAGAGATCGGCGCGCCCGACGAATTGGTGCAACGGCTGCGTAAGATCGATTTTTATTTCCTTAATTTGAATCAACTTCGCGAACAGTTCTTGGAACATCTCTGCGCGTTTCTCGCCGAGCCGAAAGCTGTCCTGGGAGGTGCCGCATGAGCCTGCTCGAACGTTACGAAGAAGTGGTCGGACGATACGAAATCGAGCGGCTGCGCCGACTGGGCTCGCGCCTGGCGGGTAAACGCATCGTTCACGTGAATTCAACGCGTCAGGGTGGCGGCGTGGCCGAAATTCTCGGCTGGATGATCCCGATGATGGTCGAACTAGGAATCGACACCCACTGGGAAGTTATCCAGGGAAACCCCGATTTTTACCGGGTCACCAAGTCATTTCACAACGGTCTGCAAGGCCTGCCTGTGAATCTACGCGCGGCGGATTACAAATTGCATACGGATATCAACGAGGCCAATGCGCGGCGGTTGAACCTCGAGGCCGACGTCGTCTTCGTACACGATCCGCAGCCGATTTTTCTGCCGCGTTTCACAGCGCCGGGCAAGGTGGGCCGCTGGGTCTGGCGATGCCATATCGATGCCTCGCGTCCGGACCGAATGGTGTGGAAGCACTTGAGCGAGGGAATCGCCGATTACGAAGCCACGATCTTTTCGATGGCCTCGTTTACGCGCCCCATTAATCGACCGATGTTTTTGATTCCTCCCTCGATTGATCCCCTGGCCGCGAAGAATTCGCCCATGGATGATGCGGAGCGCGTGGCGATTCTGGAACGCTTGGGAATTGACCCCGAGCGCCCCATGCTGCTGCAAGTCTCGCGCTTCGATCGATTCAAGGACCCGCTGGGCGTCATCGACGCATTTCGGCTGGTGAAGCCGGCGCATCCGGAATTGCAACTGGTATTGGTCGGAGGGCCCGCTGACGACGATCCAGAAGGAGCCGAAGTGTTGGCCGAGGTTATGGAGCGGGCCGGCAATGATCCTGATTTGCATGTGCTGCTGTTGCCCTCGGATTCGCATCGCGAGATTAACGCTTTGCAGCGCTCGGCGATCATCGTGCTGCAAAAATCCCTGAAGGAAGGTTTTGGCCTCACTGTGACCGAGGCCTTGTGGAAGGGAAAGCCGGTCATCGGCGGAGCGTCGGGCGGAATCGCCCTGCAAGTACACGACTATCAGACCGGATTTCTTGTCCATTCGCCCGCGGGAGCTGCTTACCGCATCCGTTACCTGCTGCGCTATAACGACAAACGACTGCGCATGGGAGATGTCGGGCACGACTTCGTCCGCGAAAACTTCCTCCTCACACGCCACCTGCGAGATTACTTCTCGATGCTGATGTGGCTCGATCAGCCGGGCAGCGGCGTGATTGCCGCTTAAAGAATGTGAGAGATCATCAGAATTGTCATTGTCGAGCGTGATTCTCGGTATCGGCGACGCACCTATTAATAGATACCACTAATCGAGGTGTGCCGGCCAGATCACTGCGGGGCGAGCACGGCAACCGGGAAGTTCGCGAGCAGCTCGCCCATCGTGATGCCACCCGAGAGAGTTCTTTGCTCCCCGGTGAAGGCGTCCTGAAATTCGCCCTGAACGTCGCTCGGCAACTCGACCCGAGTATCGGTCCATACTTCCGGTCCGCAAGGCAACAGCGTCGCGTCGGCGCTTTCGGCCGTAAAGCCCAACAGTCGCGCGACCAGCCGTGGTACGACAACGACGATGGCGCGTTGGGGGTTCTCGTCATCGGGGACCGCCACCCGTGCAAAGGCCACGACATGTTCGGCCTTCAACCCCGTCACATGCAATGGCAAGTAGCGGTGCGAATGGCCCAGAAGGCTTTCAAAATGCCGACGCAATTCGAGTAGCCGCCAGGTGACGAAGAGCTTCATGCGTGGATCGGCCGGATTCTCGGTTAATGTCCGCGCCAGTTCGAGCAACCCTTCACGACCGCCGGCCGTCTGTTTCAGCTCGGCCAGCAGCTGCGCGTGTTGGGTGTAATCCACGTGTCCCCGATTGTCCGGATCGACCAGGCGGAAGGCCCAGCACTCCTGTCCCTGATAGATGTCCGGGAAGCCGGGAGAAGTGAGTTTCAACACCAACTCGGCCAGCCCGTTCACGAGGCCCAGCCTAGCGACGGGCCCTTGCCATTTGCGCAAATCTGCTAGAAACCGATTGTCGCGGCGCGGTTGTAATAGTGACGTGACGAAACTCTTGATTGAGCGATTGTATGCCTCGTTGGGATTGATCCAACTCGTGCGCTGCTTGGCTTCGTGAACGGCCTTTTCCATATATTGGCACATTCGCTCGGTGAGCGAGCTCATGGCGTCGGCGTTCTCCTCCAGCGGCCAAACGCCGACCAGGCTTTGATAACACAGGTATTCGTCGCCGCGGCTGGGTGCCGGTGCTCCGTCGATTTCGACGCGGCGGCGCCGATTCAGACGCATCCAGTGCTGTACGGCGCTGCGCCAGGCGCTGGGCATCTCGGCCAATATATTGAGTCGCGAACGGACGTCTTCGCTCCGCTTAGTGTCGTGCGTGGACGAGGCGAGCATCGCGTGCGGATACAATCGTGCACGCTCGCCGTTCCAGGCGTGAAACGCGGCCGGCGCCACCACCGGGGCCTCGGGCTTGTTGCCTACTTCATTGACCGACAACAGCGGGCTGTAGACGTAAAATGTCGTGTCTTCCACCCCCTTGGCCATGACGGGGCTCGTTACTTGCTGGAAGCGGCCAGCGAAAAGTTCTCGTTCGCGGATCGCCTCGGCACTCAGTCCGGCAGGATGCACCAGCAGCAGCACATCGCGTACAAAGTCGAACAGGCTGGCATCGACCACGGGGTTACGACGTTTGGCCTGTGCTACCGCCAATGCGACAAAATGCCGATCACGTTCCGAGACCCCCAACGGTCCGGGATAGATGCGGTACACCGGAAAGCAGATCAGAATCTCGCGCAGGGCATAGCGCAACATGTTCAAGGTGAAATCGCGCGAGCGTCGGTGTTGCTCCGAAATTCGGTTTAGACGATGCGCCAGCATCTGCAACTCGCCCGCCATCGCGACGGTGAGGATCAGCTTCTTGCTGTTAAGCGCTACCTCTTCGAACGATGTCGGATCTCCGGTGATGCGGGCGAAGTCCCGCTTGATTTGCCGCCAGCCGTCGTCGGGCAGAAAGAGCCCGTCGCACATTTGCAAAAAATCGTACCCCGTCGTGCCGGCCACGGGCCACGTTTCGGGAAGCGGCTCGTGAGGGCCCAAGATTTTCTCGACAACGACGAACAGCGGAATAAACAAATCGCTCTGTTCTTCGGCCGCGGGGACGTTCGTCCGTTGCACGATGCTCGCTTCGACAGGAACAGTCGTGACGGTTCGGCCCAGGACCGCACGCCAGTCGTCCCCCTGGGGACAAGGCATGCCCAAGCGGCAACAAATCGTGGCGACGATCTCTGCCGCGCGATCGGGCGGGGGGACGGCGGCGTCTTCCGCCGCGGCGTCGGTCGTGCCATTTCCATTGGTTGCTGACGTGCCTGTTTCCTCGCTCAACGCGCTCTGCACCAACTCTGCCAGATAGGCCCATTGCAGCCGCCACAAATACTGTTCGGGCGCGTACAGTCCATCGATATGGTCGATACGCAATCCGCTCGCCGTTCCCTCGGCGAGCAGACGCGTCACCAACCGATGGGTTTGGAAGAAAGCGTCAGCATCTTCAATACAGAGCGCCGCCAATTCGTTAATGTCGAAGAAACGTCGGTAATTGACTTCGTCGCCCGCCACCTTCCAATGGGACAAGCGATAGACCTGCGCGGTGCACAATTCGTCGAGCTTGTCGAAGCTCGCCGGTTCTCCGGCAGTGCCATTGATCTGTGAAATATTCTTATCGATGAACTCGCGGACGCGTGGGGAACTGACCGTCAGTTCGCGCAGCCGGCGTTTGATGACCTGCTTGTCACGCTGCCGTTCGACGATGTATTCATTGGTCTTCGCATCGCGCGAGGGCAAATGATCGAGCGCCGTCAGGATACTTTCGTATTCGGCCAATTCATCGGGCGCATCGACTAACGCCGCGCGCAGCTCGTCGAGGTTTCTTCCCAGAATCATGGGGGCCGTCTTTGGATCCAGCGGAAGCAACCGATCGAAGTAGCCCAGGAACATCGCTCCCGCTGCGAAGACGACGCGTAACTCTCCCGCTTCCAGTGCCTCGCCATACTGCCGCCCCAAAACAGGCAGCAGGACACGTCCGTCGAGCTCGGGCTTTACGGGCTGCCAATCGATATCGAAATAACTGGCATAAGGCGAACTTGGCCCGTTCTCCAGCATGTCGTCCCACCACAAGTTCTGGGCATGCGTGCTCATGTGATTCGGCACAACATCCAGCAGGATCTTCATTCCGTGCTCGCCCAGCGCGGACTGGAGAACATTCCAGCCCTCTTCTCCTCCGAGTTCCTCGTCGAATTCTTGATGATTGCAGACGTCGTATCCGTGCGTGCTGCCAGGACGAGCATGCCAAACCGGCGAGGCATAGAGATGCGAAATGCCCAGCGATGCTAGATACGGCACGACCGCCGCCGCGTCGCGGAAAGCGAAACCATTGTGGAATTGGCAGCGATATGTCGCGCGCGGCGCAACCTTGCGCGCCCGAACCAGTGACACGATGCGGTCGGCAGTGGCAACGTCCGCTGAACCCAGCATTCTTGTCGGTGGGGACGAAGCACCATTGCCTTCGATCACCGGCGACCATCCCGCCCCGGTTTTGGCAGACTCTTCGACGGAAAGGAATTCATTGGCCGAGTTCGGCTTTTCTAAAACCAAGTCATTCGATGCCATTTGTATCCTTTACTAATCCAACTACGAGTAACACCGTTCCGCCGGACAAAAAATTGTGGCGGCGCTCCGAACCCCCGGTTACATGGTCGCTGGGAGACCACGGCGGCTAGTACTCGACCATCCATGGGTGAAGAGGTGGGTTTTCCGAGGAATAAACCGAGAGGACCTGCCTTGCCCACACTGCAAACCGGCCCAACCCCGGTGCCGAACAACGAGTGAAAGCAACCGGAATGCCAAAATCGGGGGATTCCGCATCACAGTTGGATATCGTGAGTTTCGTCGACTGGTTACTAATCTCGCAGGTCGTTCGAAAAAGAGTCGGCACACCGTTTGCGACCAGTCCCCCCGGACTATCTGGTGCCTCGATGTTGCATCGAGCGCCTGCACAATCGAACAAATCTGCCCCAGCGGCTGAGTCGAAGGAGTGTGGAGTCATGGCCAAGCTGCTCGTCATCGACGACGATCGCACGGTTCTCCATCTGATCAGTCAGGCGTTCCGCGATTCACCGATCTCGGTACTCACGGCGCAGACGCCCGAGCAAGCGCTCGCCCTGATCGACGAGAAGCCTGACGTCGTGCTGCTGGACATCGTGCTGCGAGATTGCTCGGGCTTGGAACTGGTGCATCAGATCCGCGAGCGGGACGCGAAGCTGCCCGTGATTTTCATCACCGGGCGTGGCTCGAGCGATACGGCCATCGAGGCTATGAAGCTGGGCGCCTATGACTACCTGCTCAAGCCATTGCACCTGCCCAAGCTGCGTGAACTGGTGGAGCGCGCGCTGAAGATTCGCGACTTGATGCAAGTTCCGGTTGAACTCGAAACGGGCGAGTCGATCGATCCCACCGGCGACGAACTAGTGGGGCGCAGTGCCCACATGCAAGAGGTCTTCAAGGCGATCGGCCGCGTTGCGCCTCAAGATGTGACAGTTCTCATTCATGGTGAAAGCGGTACCGGCAAGGAACTGGTCGCGCGGGCCATCTATCATCACAGCCGCCGGGCCGACAAGCATTTTTTGGCTGTCAATTGCGCCGCCATCCCCGAGGCGCTGCTGGAAAGCGAGCTCTTTGGGCACGAAAAAGGGGCCTTCACGAGCGCCGATCAACGCCGCATTGGTAAGTTCGAGCAATGCTCGGGAGGCACGATCTTCCTGGACGAGGTGGGCGATATGTCCCCGCTCGTACAAAGCAAGGTATTGCGCATTTTGCAGGAGCAACGGTTCGAGCGTGTGGGCGGAGGCGAGACCATCCAGACCGATGTCCGCATCATCACCGCCACGAACCGCGATCTGAAGCAAATGGCGATGGACGGGCAGTTTCGCGAGGACCTTTACTATCGATTGAACGGTTTCTCGATCAAGCTCCCGCCCTTGCGCGAGCGCGGCGAGGACGTCCAGTTACTTATTACGCGATTCTTGCAGCGTTACGGCACCGAGATCGGAAAGAGCGTCCGCGGCCTTTCGCCCGATGCGCTTGACGTGCTCACGCGGTACCCTTGGCCAGGCAATGTGCGCGAGTTGCAGGCCGTACTTCGCCAGGCGTTACTACAGACGACCGGCCCCCTGATTCTTGCCGAATTCCTGCCGGATGATGTGCGGCATTACGAGGATAGGGCGCAGAACTCGGCGCGCTCCAGCTCCGGCATGCCGAATAGCAACCTGCAAACATTCATGGACGACCAGTTGCAAAGGCGTTCGCACGATATTTACGCCGAGACAATTGCCCTGGTCGATCGCTATGTCCTGGCGCGCGTACTGCAGCACACACGTGGCAATCAATCACAGGCGGCCAAACTGCTGGGAATCACCCGTGGTAGTCTGCGAAATAAGCTGCGTACGCTGCATATCGCGGTCGACGCGATCGTGACCGTGGACCAAGACGCGGATGAGCGACTTGCTCCCGCGAACTCCTGAAATTGGCATGCGACGTGCATGTCATCCTAAAGAATGGCATCGTAGGACTAGCGGAACAACGAGATTCCACTGGGAGGTTAATCATGTTTCGGAAAAGTCTATTAGCACTTGCCGTCGTTGCGGCATTTGTCGTGGGTTTGGCCTGCGAACCGAATCAGGCCCAGGCGCGCTGGGGCTATGGCCGCGGTTATGGGCGCCCGTATTACGCTCGAGCGTACTATCGGCCTTACGGACGCGGCTTTTACGGCCCCGGTTATGGGTATGGTTACGGCAATGGTCCCTATCGTGCCGCTCGACCATACGGTTATTACTGGTGAGTGGGTCGGCTTTGAACGGATAGGCTTCTATAAGTGGCCTCTTAAAAATTCGCTTGCGCGACCAGAGTCGCGTCCTTGAGGTGTGCCGGCTCTACCTCGGCATGCCGTAAAGGGCGCGACTCTTTCTTTGCGCACCCTTCTTCATGCGTGGCGGCTAGAGAATGTCTGCTGACTTGTGTGACTCGTGAACCGCCAGGCAGCGAGGGCATAGTGTAAAGACGCCTAACAAACGAGTTGGCTTGCAAGCCTGCGACCGTTCGGTACGCAAAATGCAACTTTAAGCGAGCGAGAGCGCTCCAGCGGGTTTCCCGACGTTCGGGCCCGGAAGCGACTAAAGGTGATTCGCTGCTCGGACGCGGCTAACTTCAGCGAGGCATGTCATGGCAACTCTATTGCTGTTGGTTTTGATCCTGCTATTGATCGGGGCTGTGCCGGCGTGGCCATACAATAACGGTTGGGGTTATTACCCCTCAGGTGGAATCGGTTTGGTGGTGGCCATCGTTTTGCTGTTGGCGATTTTCGGCGCCATCCCATGGAGATTCTGAATGTTGAAGCCCTTGCGGGCGTTCGTCGCGATGCACCGACCGTTATAGAAACACCGCTAAACGTTTTCGCTTTTGAATAAGAGGATTAGAGCCATGAAATCGATAAGACTTCTGATCGCCATGTTGATTCTTGGGGTCAGTGTCGCGGGATGTCACAAGGAAAGTTCGGTGAAGAAGTCGACGACCGTCACGTCGCCCGAGGGTTCGACGACGACAACGACGGAAACAACTGTCGAAACGAGCGGCAAAAACCCGCCTGCTGCTCCGAATCCGTAAGATTTACGGTCGCTTGAACCCACACGGGGGGCCGTCTTCTTTAATCGCGTGGAGGTACCGATGATCCGCAAGTTGTCGGATGGCTCATACCGACTCTACTCCCGAAAGAAAAATCCCAAAACCGGTAAGCGTCGTAATCTGGGAACCTTCGAAACGCGCGCAGGTGCGGAGAAACATGAGCGGGAAGTTCAGTACTTCAAGCAGCACTAGCCCCGTGATTCGCAGTCGGACACTGTCCCATGAAGATTGCCGAAGTCGCCCCGTTGTATGAAAGCGTCCCGCCGAAGTTATATGGCGGTACCGAGCGAATCGTGTCGTTTCTGACCGAAGAGCTTGTTCGGCAAGGACACGACGTCACGCTTTTCGCCAGTGGCGATTCCGAGACAGCGGCGCGACTAGTGCCGATGGCGCCGCATTCTCTGCGCCTCGACGAGAAATGCATCGATCCGCTGGCGCACCACATTCTGCTCGTCGAGAAGGTTTCAAAATGCGCCGCGGATTTCGACGTCGTGCATTACCACATCGATTACTTGCATTATCCCGTTTCACGGCGCATGCACATCCCGCAGGTGACCACCTTACACGGTCGGCTGGACTTGCCGGACCTGGTCCCACTTTACAACGAGTTCCGTGACATGCCCGTTGTCTCGATTTCAGACAATCAAAGAACGCCGCTACCGATGGCGAACTGGCAGGCGACGATCCACCACGGCTTGCCACCGGACTTGCTCACCTTTCATCGCCAGCCCGACGACTACTTGGCGTTCCTGGGGCGCATTTCGCCCGAGAAACGCGCGGATCGGGCGATCGAGATTGCCAAGCGAGTCGGCATGCCACTCAAGATCGCGGCGAAAGTCGACGACGCAGATCGCAAGTATTACGAGACCGAGATCGAACCGTTGTTGGGGCAGGCTCATGTAGAGTTCGTCGGTGAGATCAATGAATCGCAAAAGAACGAGTTTCTCGGCCGCGCACGCGCCTTGGTGTTCCCAATCGATTGGCCCGAACCGTTCGGGCTGGTAATGATCGAAGCCATGGCCTGCGGCACGCCGGTCGTGGCCTTTCGTCACGGCGCGGTGCCCGAAGTGATTGACGAAGGCGTCACCGGATGCATCTGTGACAGTGTCGATCAGGCAGTCCAATGCCTGGGCAACCTGCTGAAGTGGGACCGACAGCGCTGTCGCGAAAAATTCGAAGAGCGCTTCACGATCGAACGCGCCGCACGGCAATACGTTGAATTATTCTCGCAGTTGCCAAGCCGTGGAGGCACGCATGGACGAGGTCATTGAAGTCAATGATCAGTTTTATATTCTCGCGACGTCTTCTCGCACTAACGACCACGTCAGAGTTCTCAAGAACAACGACATGTTCGGCGTGTTCGACCAGTACGGCGACATTCAGCCGCTGGGACTGGGCGAGGAAGGACTTTATTTCGAGGGAACGCGCTTCCTGAATTGCTGCAAGCTGACGTTGAACGGCCGCCAGCCACTATTCCTCAGTTCGACCGTCGTCGAAGATAACTCCCTGTTGACGGTCGACTTGACGAATCCGGACCTGACGTCCGGTGAGCATGTCCTACTGGGACGCGAAACGGTTCACATCTTGCGGTCTTGCTTTCTATGGCAGGGCGCCTGTTTCATGAAAGTGAACGTGCGGAATTATGCGCAACACGAGGTGCAACTTTCGTTGCGATTATCGATCGACGCCGATTTCGTCGACATCTTCGAGGTCCGCGGCACCAAGCGCGACAGTCGCGGAAAACGTTTCGAGCCGGCGATCGAACCGGGCCGACTGATGTTGGCGTATCAAGGATTGGATAACGTCATGCGTCGGACGAATATCGAATTTTCGCCGGCACCCGACCGGTTAAATGCGTCGGCCGCCTGGTACGACGTGCGTCTGGATGCCGCCGAGGAGCGAACCTATTTCATCACGGTCGAATGCCGCGTTGCCGAAGATTCTCGCGTGGCCGAGGTTGGATGTACGGCCGACTACGATCAGGCGCTGAAGAAATCACAACGTTCGAGTGCCGACGCTCGCCGCGGGGACGCCGTTCTGTGGACGAATAACCCTCTCTACAACGGCTGGCTCAGCCGCTCGGCGTCCGACCTGCACATGATGTGTACGGAAACGGATGCCGGACCTTATCCGTACGCCGGCGTGCCTTGGTTCAGCACGGTGTTTGGCCGCGATGGCATCATCACGGCGCTGGAATACCTGTGGATCAATCCGGACATGGCGCGAGCTGTGCTCACCTACCTGGCACAGCATCAGGCCAGTGAAGTCATTCCGGAACAGGACGCCGAACCAGGAAAAATTCTGCACGAAACGCGACGCGGTGAGATGGCGGCGCTCGGCGAAATCCCTTTCGGCAAGTATTACGGCAGCGTCGATGCCACGCCGCTGTTCGTCGTATTGGCCGGCGCTTACTACGATCGCACGGCCGATCGGGAATTCGTCGCCCGGCTTTGGCCGCATGTCGATCGCGCCATCGCCTGGATCGAAGAGTACGGCGATCAGGACGGTGACGGGTTTATCGAGTACGCACGACAGTCGAAACACGGTCTGGTATCGCAAGGCTGGAAAGATTCGTTCGATGCCGTCTTCCACGCCGACGGCGCGTTGGCCGTGGCTCCGCTGGCCCTGGTCGAAGTGCAAGGCTATGTCTATGCGGCCTGGCGCGCCGCGGCAAACCTGGCGGCTGCGCTCGGAGATTGCGTGCGCGCCAAGCAACTGCGTGACAAAGCCGAAAAATTGCGAGCCGGCTTCGATCAAGCCTTCTGGTGCGAGGAATTGCGCACCTACGCGTTGGCACTTGACGTGGACAAGAGGCCATGCCGGGTGCGGGCCTCGAATGCGGGCCACGCGCTCTTCTCCGGCATTGCGCTGCCCGAGCGAGCACCGTTAGTGGCCCAGACTCTGCTTGACGACACCTCTTATTCCGGATGGGGAATTCGCACGGTTAGTACCGTCGAGAAGCGCTACAACCCGATGGCCTATCACGACGGCTCGATCTGGCCGCACGACAACGCGCTCATCGCGCACGGTTTTGCCCGCTATGGCTTGCAGGAATGCGCGTTGCATGTGATGCGCGGACTATTCGACGCCAGTACGTTTTTCGAGTTGCGTCGTACGCCGGAATTGTTCTGTGGATTCCCACGCCGCCGTGGCGAAGGCCCCACGCTCTACCCCGTTGCTTGCTCTCCGCAATCGTGGGCTGCGGGGGCGGTGTTTTTCATGCTGCAGTCCTGCCTAGGACTGTCAATCGACGCGCCGCGGCGGCAAATTCGCTTCACAAGGCCCGTCCTCCCCGATTCGCTGACATGCATGACTATCAAGGATTTGCACGTCGGTGATGCCGTGGCCGACCTGGTGCTCGATCGGTACGCGCACGACGTCGGCATCAGTGTGACGCGCAAAGATGGCGACCTCGAAATCGTCGCGATCAAGTAGAGCAATTGTCCCACGGTCGGCATGCCGGTCGCGGTCCGGCCACTATGACCTGACGGCGTGCGACATACGAGAAAATGCTGCGAAAACTCCTGTTATTTCGGGCTTTTGCACTTCTGGCACGTCACTTGCATTAAGTCTGTCGTAAAGCGTTCGACGAACTGAACGCGAAGCGATTGTCGAATCGCTGCACAGAAAACAAAAGGTCTTTTGCTGGGAGAGATAGAAATGGAACCGATTAGCAGTCTGGTTATCGTGGGCGCCGCCGGTTATTCGCTCGTGTACTTGCTGGCAGGCGGTGGCTTGGGCGGAGCGGTCCTGATCTTCATCGCTGCGAAGCTGCTCGGCCGCTAAACGCTTTTCCACTACAAGGAAAACGATACGGCTAAGCCAGCGCTCGACGCCTGATACGTTGCAAGTAGAAATACTTAAGACG
The DNA here is from genome assembly GCA_036499395.1 of Pirellulales bacterium. Taxonomy (NCBI): domain Bacteria; kingdom Pseudomonadati; phylum Planctomycetota; class Planctomycetia; order Pirellulales; species Pirellulales bacterium. The sequence continues at coordinate 2,076 of DASYDW010000064.1, read as the reverse complement.
CGTCGGAGCAGTCCGCTTGGCTTGGCCGTTTTTTATGCGCTCGGTGCGTATTCAAGTATCGCACGACGACCACGCTTTAAGAAGATCGACGGCGATATCTGAGCAATGTCGAGAAAGCAAACGTGGCAAATGCAGCCAGGGACCACGTCGACGGCTCAGGCACCTTATAGGCGAAGATTGCCCCCATCCCCAGAGAGCTCACGCCGTTAGTGCCGCCATAGAGCGTCTCTCCCGACAGAGTTAGCGGTGTGCTCGCATTGATAGCCGCGAAGTTCGTTAGATCATGAACTGTTTTATATGTTGACGTGGTCGGATCGAACGAAAAGATCGCTCCCTCGCCAAGTGCGCCGCCCAGATTGGTCGCCCCATAAAGCAAATGATTCACCAGCGTCAAACCTGCCGCAGGATTGTTTCCTTCGCCGTTGGCAAAATAGTGGTCCACCTGGAAACCCGACCCATCGAGATTCAAAGAATAGATGCTACCCTGATTATTGGGCCCACCGATGAACGTGGTGCCATAGAGACGTGTGCCATCCAGCGCAAGGCTGCCATTGGGATAGTTGCTGGGGCCACTCGGCAGAGCGTGCAGGGCGTGCAGGTTCGATCCGTCGAGATTCAGGGAGAAGACCGTGCCATTGCCGTTGAGCCCCCCCGATTCCGTGGTGCCGAAAAGGGCCGAGCCCACAACGGTCAGTTGCGAGTGCGCACTGGTGCCCACGGCGGAGCCGAGAGAAGCCAAGACGTGATAGTTCGAGCCGTCGAGATTGATAGCGAAGATCGAGCCGCCGCCTGGGGCGATTCCGTAGAGCGTCGATCCGACTTGGGTCATGGCAGCGTTACTACCGCCGACGGTTCCTCCGAAGTCATGAAGGACGCGGTAGTTTGACCCGTCTGTATTCATTTCGAAGATCGCGTTGCCGCTTACGCCGTAGAGCTCTGACCCCGCGAGCGTGATCGCCGCATTTCCGCCGGTATCACCAGGCCCTGGCGCGCGTAGCACTTGATAGTTTGAGCCGTCGCGATTCATGGAAAAGATTGTCCCCTCGTCGCCGGCTCCGCCGAACGGCGTGGTTCCATAGATCCCCGTCGTGCTCACCGCGACAGCTGCGTACGGCATGTATCCGTCGCTGGTGCTGAAGGTATGCAATACCTGAAAGTCGTCTGCGAACGAGAAACTCGCAGCAGAAAGAATGAATACGCAGCAAGAACAATGCTGCAGCAGTGCCCTCTTCGATCGGATCATGAGACTGCCCTCTCATTAGATTCTTAAATGACAACTTATAAATCAGATAGTAGCACTCTAGAGCCGGTTTCAAAACCTACGTAGACAGATAGTGATGCAGGCTTAGGTCGCCACGGCGACTCCTATTTTCTCGCTGGTTTCTCCGCGAATGCAGAATCATTCGCAGAGCTTGGACGATCGCAAACACTTAATTTCGGCCACCCCGAAGCACAAATCCATAACCACTTATGCCAATACGACTTGCCGATATTCGCATCGCTTTGACATATGTATCCGCCGGGACAATGTCCAGTCCATGGCGAGCCTTAGGTGCTCCTCGCGCTGAAATTCTTCGCCCCGGTTCCAATGCCATCGCCTGGCAAGAAACAAGAAGACGGTACCGCCACTTAATACGTCATTTGCGCCCCATCCATTCACGAGGGCGTCCAAGCCGCAGCCAATTTCAGCTTGCCCGCACTATCCAGCGATTTAATCTCGGCTTCCCGTTTCAGGGCACGCCCCTTCATGCGATGTTCCTCGCTATCGACGACCTTGAACGGCTCACGTCCCCTGGTGTATTTCGCGCCTGTACCCTTGGCGTGTTTACCAAGTCGGCTTTCCAAGTCGGTCGTAATCCCGGTGTATAGGGTTTGGTCTGCGCATTCCAATATGTAGACAGTCCAAGCTACAGGCTTCACCGAATCAATGTCCCCTTAAGAGCCTATCCGAGTACCGAACCGTTTGGCTGCAAGCATCCGTAGTGCAGGTTGAGGAGACCATTCTCGATTTGCACGGAGGTGCCTGTGGGCGATCAATCGACGTCAAAGTTTCACCACATCCCCGACGCGCTGTGG